>DATAPS010000342.1:0-18962 GCA_036265085.1 Acetobacteraceae bacterium
AGGGCCCATGAGCACACCTGCTCCGGGTTCGAAGTTCGCTTTCGATCGAAAACCGAAAGATAAGCCTGCGAGCAAGCGTTCGCTTCGGAGCGTCGGCAGTGTGCGTTGAGCGCATAAGCGCAGCGCCATGCGCCAATCGCAGGAACCAGCCGGCCCGCTCATTTCACAACACCGATTTCACACGCTTGAGCGATTTGGGCGAGATGGCTCTGGCAGAAGTTCAGATATGCCCTGACGATGGAGGATGGGTGGCGGTGGGGCGGATAGAGCAGATTGATGGGCCACTCGGGCAACGGGTATTGCGGCAGCAGTGGCACCAGGCGCTTCTCCCGGATGGGCGCGGCCGCCAGGAAGGGCGGCAGCTCCGCCACGACGTCGCCACCGAGCGCACGGCTGCACAAGTGATGATAATCGTTGGTGGACAACACCGCCTTGGGCTCGATCACCTGCCCGCCCAATTCCCATCGGGCCGGAACATCGATGCGCGACACCCACACCGCACACGGGAAGCCACGAAGTGCGTCGGGCTCGGCCGGCATGCCGAAGCGCTCCACCAGCTTGGGACTGGCAACGAGAACGTTGCGAAAGGAGCCAACGTGTCGCGCCACCATGGTCTCGTGGACGATCGCGCCGACGCGAAGGGCGACATCGATGCCGTCCTCGATCAGGTCCATGCGACGCTCGGTCGAGTAGACGTAAACCTCAATATCGGGGTAGCGGCGCTGGAAAGCCGCCAGCAAATGCCACCACGGCTCAAGCGTCTGCGGCAAGGATAGCCGCAAGTGTCCCTTCAGGCGGCCCTGATCGCTCACGACGGTTTGCTCAGCCTCCAGCAGCGCTTCGATGCCGCGGCTGGCCTGCTCGTACAGCCTCGTCCCAGCATCGGTCAGTTTCGTGCCGCGCGCCGAGCGCGCCAGCAACTGCACCTTCAACTGCCGTTCCAGGTCCCGGATTCGGCGGCTCAGCGTTGGAAGCGGAGTTCCGAGCCGCGCCGCCGCCGCCGAGAGGCTGCCCGCCTGGACGACCGCGACAAACATGCGAGTAGCATTCAGATCCATACAGGAAGCCTACCATATTTGATAGGCAGGTTGTCATCTATGCCTGTTCAGTTCCAGATTCGCTTGATCTACAGCTGTGCGTCAGAAGGACCCGCGTTATCTGGAAGCACTATGAAAAAGACCAGCACAAGGATCTTGGCGGCCATGTCACTAGTGATGGCGAGTTCCGTCGCATTGGCGCAAACGACTGCTTCGCCGGCCAAGCTCGTCACAGTCGAGAACTACAACCGTGCCCAGACCGATGTTAATTTCGCCGGGGTGGTCAAGACCGGCGGTTTCGGCAAATTCAGGCATGGCCGCGAACTTGCTCCGCCCGTCCAGCAAGGCATCGTCCGTCCCAACCGCGATACGTTGTATTCGTTTGCGATCGTCGACCTCGATGCCGGACCGGTGACGATTACGCTGCCTGACGCCGGCAAGCGCTTCATGGGGATGCAGGTCGTCAATCAGGATCAATACACTCCGGCCGCATATTATGGCGCGGGCGCTTACACGCTGACCAGGGAGACGATTGGCACGCGCTATGCTATTGCCGTCGTCCGTTTCCTTCTCGATTTCTCGATGAAGGGGGATGTTCAGCAAGTCTACGCCTTGCAGGATGCGATCAAGTTCAGCCAGGAACGCCCAGGCACGTTCGAAATTCCTAATTGGGATCAGGCAAGCCTCAAAAAGGTACAGGCAGCGCTCCTGCTGCTTGGAACCACGATTTCCGATACCCGTCGCATGTTCGGCGCCAACGAAAATGAGGTTGACCCGGTCAGGCACCTGATCGGAAGCGCCATGCTGTGGGGCGGCTACCCCGAGAAGGACGCACTCTATCTCCCGATCACACCGGCCCGGAATGACGGCAGCACCGTCCACAGGCTGAGGGTCGGGGACGTGCCTGTAGACGGCTTCTGGTCGCTCACCGTCTACAACAGCGAGGGTTACCTCCAGCCGAACCAGTCCAATGTCTATTCGGTGAACAGCATCACCGCGAAAAGGAGCGCGGACGGCGCCATTGCCATCCAATTCGGCGGCTGCGACGGTGAAATTCCCAATTGCCTGCCGATCACGGAGCGCTGGAATTACACCGTTCGCCTGTTTCGCCCGCGACCCGAAATCCTCGACGGCTCATGGAGGTTCCCTGAGGCGAAGCCTGTGAGTTGAGCTCGGAGAAGGGACTCGAAGCAGACGGAGGATAGAATGAACGACCTATCCCCTTGCGGCACGCTCATCGGCGACGAGCCGGTCGCTTCTCGCCGCGAGATTGTCGCCGCCGCCCTCACCATGGCAGTCGCGGCTGGCGCCGCCGGTCGCCGGTGCCTAGGCAGGGGCTTCCCCTGATCCGCCGGTACCAAGCGCCGCTTCTGCAACGGTCCGCCTCGCCATCAAGGCGGTGGCTGAGCGGGTCAGTGGCGGACGCCTACTAACCTGGCAGGTACGAACCATCAGATTTCATCTACGAGCTGGACACTCGGTCTCATCTCCTTCGTCAGCTTCAGCACTGTGGCGCATGGCGCACCGGTGATGCGTCGCTACGACGACTGCACACGAACATCGTCAGCGACATGAAGTCGGCTCGGCAGCGGCTCGCCTGCACCGGTTCGCTCGACGATCAGGCGATAGTGCTCCGGGCGCCTGTGATCGGCGAAGTTGAAGATGCTGGTCTTGTAGCTGGTGCAAAGATCGAGGTCGCAGCGTGCGACCTGCAGCTCGTCACCGAGCGTCGCAGACTGGACGATGATCTCGCCGGAGGGGGCAATGATGCAGCTCTGACCGATCTGGTCGACGCCCTCTTCGACGCCGGCCTTCGCCACGCCCACCACCCAGGTCCCGTTCTGGTAAGCGCCGGCCTGCATGCTCAGATGATTGTGGAAGTTGGAGAGATCGTCGGTCTCGGGCATTGCCGGGTGGTGAACCGGCGTGTTGTAGCCGAGCACGATCAGTTCCACGCCTTGCAGCCCCATCACCCGGTATGATTCCGGCCAGCGCCGGTCGTTGCATATCATCATGCCGACCTTGGCTCCGAAGGCGCGCCACACCGGCCAGCCGAGATCCCCGACCTCGAAATACCTCTTCTCGAGATTCTGGAACGGGTGGTCGGGTTTGAAATCGTGGACGCCCGGGAGATGGATCTTCCGATATTTGCCGATGATCGCTCCGTCCTTGCCGACAAGGATCGACGTGTTGAAGCGGCGCTTTCGCCCGTTCTCGAAGCTCAGTTCCGCATAGCCGAGATGAAAACCGACCTGCAGCCGGCGGGCCGCGTCGAACAAGGGCCGCGTCGCCGCGTTGGGCATCTCGCGCTCGAAATAAGAGTCGAGTTCCGCGTCGTCGTCGATCCACCAATGCGGAAAGAAGGCGGTCAGCGCGGCCTCCGGGTAGACCAGCAAATTGCAGCCCATGCGCGCCGCGTCCTCCATGAGGCCGACCAGCCGGCTCACAACTTCCTGACGCGGCTGACTCTTCGGAATCGGGCCCAGTTGGGCGAGGCCGACCGTGACGATTCGGGACATGGATCACTTCCTCATCGAGCGCGGCACTTTGTGGCGACCACGGAAGATCGGCCGCCGGGCGTTCATACACGCAAGTACGCCCCACTTCATATTCGAGATCGCGAGTCTGGCGGCTGAGGGACGGCTGCGCCGTGTGCAGCCGGCGTTCTGCTGCGACGGTGAAACTGCCCTCCTCGGCCGCCGCCGCGAGATACCGAAGCTGGCCCAGCTCCATGTCCCCGCTCCATGCCTGTCAGGTATGGCCTCCTGCTTACAAAGTCCTTTTCGGGACCGCTGTGCCGACCCAACTGGCCCTGCACGGATGCAAATCGGGAAGCCGATAGATCGCTCGCTCGAATGGCCGCAAGCGGCCGGTGGGTCGAGCCAAATGAGGAAGAGGAACATGAACACCCCTGTTGTCTTGATCACCGGTGGACTCACCGGCATCGGGCGCGCCGCCGCGGTCGCCTTCGCCAAGAAGGGCGCGAAGCTGGTCATTGCCGGTCGGCGTGATGAGGTCGGCAAAGCGCTCGTTGAGGAGCTGCACTCGTTCGGTTCGGAGGCCGAGTTCATCAACGCCGACGTCCGCAAGGAGGATGACGTGCGCACTCTGGTCGACAAGACCGTCGCACGGTTCGGCCGGCTCGATGTCGCCGTGAACAATGCCGGCACCGAAGGTCAGGTTGGCCCGATCACGGATCAGACTGCGGAAAGCTATGCTGCGACGTTCGACACGAACGTTTTAGGCGTGATCCTGAGCATGAAGCACGAAGTGCGTGCCATGCGAGGACAAGGCAGCGGCAGCATCATCAACATCTCCTCGACCTACGGGCACGAGGCTGCCGCGGGGGCCTCTATTTATGTCGGCAGCAAGCACGCTGTCGAAGGCATCACCAAGTCGGTGGCGCTCGAGATGGCCAAGTCGGGAATCCGTGTGAACGGCGTGGCGCCTGGTCCCACGGACACCGCCATGTTGGCGCGTTTTACGGGTACGCCGGAGAGCAAGGCGGCGCTGGTGTCGGGTGTTCCGATGGGTCGCCTCGGCCTCTCGGAGGAGCTTGCCAGCGCGATCGTCTTCATCGCGTCGGACGAAGCGTCTTTCATCACCGGCCATATCCTCAACGTCGACGGCGGTCACACCGCTAACTGATCCTGTCCGGGCGCGGAGGTGTGCTCCACGCCCGGTTACGCGGCGACGAGTTTCTCTGCCGACGCCGAAAACGCGGGCGACACATATCTTCAAGGATTGAGCCATGACCACGCCCGTTGTTTTGATCACCGGCGCTTTGACTGGCATCGGCCGAGCAACCGCAATCGCGTTCGCAAAAGAAGGGGCACGGTTAGTCGTCTCAGGTCGGAAAGAAGCGGAAGGGAAAGTGTTGGAGGCCATGTTGCGTGGACTCGGCGCATAGGCAGAGTTCGTCCTCGCGGATGTTCGGCACGAGAGAGACTAAGCAATCTCGTCGACGGGGCGGTCACCCGCTTCGGTCGGCTTGACGTCGCCATCAACAACGCCGGCACGGAAGGCAAGCCGGGACCATTGACCGACGTGTCCGTGGAAACATACAGCGCGATGTTCGATACCAACGTCCTCGGCGTCCTCCTGAGCCTGAAGCACGAGCTGCGCGTCATGCAGGCGCAGGGTAGCGGCAGCATCGTCAACATTTCCTCGACGCTGGGCGAGCGCGGAGCCGCGAACCTCTCACTCGACGCCGGAAGCAAGCATGCCGTCGAAGGGATCACGAAGTCCGCGGCGCTCGAGGGGGCTGCTTACGGCGTCCGGGTCAATGCCGTGGCGCCGGGGCCGACCGAAACGGCAATGCTCGATCGTCTTACCGGATCAGCCGAGAAGAAAGCGGCGTTCGTCGCGGCCGTTCCGCTGAAGCGGGGTGCCTCGCCGGCCGAGATCGCCGACGCGGTCGTTTTCGTCGCCTCCGGCAAAGCGGCCTACATCACTGGCCAGGTCCTTCGGGTCAACGGGGGCAAAACGGCCACCTGATAGCGGCCGCCGAAGAGTTCACCATGCCCCGATGGAGCAACTTCATGAGTGCCCTATTTTCCCCGATCAGCCTGCGCAGCCTGACCCTGCCCAACCGCATCGTCGTCTCGCCGATGTGCCAGTACGTCGCCGACGAAGGCAAGGCGACGGCATGGCACCTGATCCACCTGGGCAGCATGGCGTTATCGGGCGCCGGCTTGCTGTGTATCGAGGCCACGGCGGTCGAAGCGGAAGGCCGCATCACCGCCGGGGATCTCGGCCTGTGGAACGACGCGACCGAGGCTGCGCTGCAGCCGGTGCTGTCGGCAATCCGTCAGTACTCGAAGATCGGCACGATCATGCAGCTCGCTCACGCGGGGCGCAAAGCATCCAGCAAGGTGCCATGGGAAGGCGGGCAGCTGGTTCCGGCGTCCGCCGGCGGGTGGGTGCCGGTGGCGCCCTCGGCACTGCCGCAGAAGGAAGGCGAGGCGGCGCCCGCCGCGCTCGACGCTGCCGGGATGCAGCGGATCCGCAAGGCGTTTGCGGCATCCGCGAGGCGGGCCATGCGCCTGGGACTGGACGGGATCGAAATCCACAGCGCGCACGGTTATCTGCTGCACGAGTTTCTCTCGCCGATCTCCAACCGGCGCACGGACCAGTACGGCGAATCGCTCGAAAACCGCATGCGTTTTCCGCTCGAGGTGTTCGATGCCATCCGCGCCGAGGTGCCGACGGACAAGCCCGTCGGCGTCAAGGTTTCCGCGACCGACTGGATCGAGGGCGGCTGGGACGTGGAGCAGACCATCGCCTTCGCCCGGGAGCTGAAGCAGCGCGGCGTGGACTGGATCAGCGTGTCCTCGGGCGGCATCTCGCCGCTGCAGAAGATCACCCCGGCGCCCGGCTACCAGGTCCCGTTCGCGCGGGCGGTGAAGGAGGCGACAGGGGTGAATACCGTTGCCGTCGGCCTGATCACCGGAGCGCAGCAGGCCGAACAGCTGGTCGCCAGAGACCAGGCGGACCAAGTCGCGCTTGCCCGCGCCCTGCTCTACGACCCTCGCTGGGGTTGGCACGCCGCAGCGGAACTCGGCGCCACCATCGACGATGCGCCGCCTTCGTACTGGCGTGCGCCGCCGCAAGAACACAGTGCGTTGTTCCGGCAAGCGAAGCATGGGGCGCGGTGACACGACAACTCATCGTCACGGATTTCGCTTCCACGCTGGGAGCGCACGGCATCCCGTTGATGGCAGTCGCCCCGGGCTCGCGGTCCGACGGCGCTGGTTGCATCACCGGTGACACGTCGCAGGTAGATGGTGCTCGTAGCTCTGGTCTCGCCAATAAGGAGGCGATTACATGATCTTCGACCATCGGACGTACAACATCAAACCAAACCGACTCGCGAAATTTCTCGAAACCTATGAACGACTGGCGTTGCCTCTGCAGCGCAAGTATCTCGGGGAGCCTTACGGCTTCTTCGTCACACATATCGGGCCCATGAGTCGCGTCGTACATCTCTGGCAATACGAGAACTTGGCGGACCGGGAGCGGCGTCGCGACGCGATGGAAGCGGATCCCGAATGGCTGGCCTACCGGCGCGTCGCTTTGGAAGAAGACACGCTCATCGACATGGAGAACCAGATCCTGAAGCCGGTGCCATTCTTCGTCCCGCGTTGAACGAGTTTTCGCCCGCGAGGCGGTACTGGTGGTCGAAGGAAGGGCAGGCACAGGCGTTTGCGCTCGTCGTTGAGCTCAACGCGGCCGGATATTTCAGCTGGCGCGAATGGGCGGACGAATTGGTCGCCGTGCTGCGAGAAGCGGCAACGCTCGATCGGCAGAGCGAGGTTCGCGCTTCTACGATCATTGGAACGGATTTGCCTGGCCGATCCACCGGCCCTGATCCAGCGTTCGGCGGCGTGGGCCGACGCCTATCGCCGGGCCCCGCACGGTCAACCCGTCGAGCTCGGCGGCATAGGCCAACGCCGCCATTGACACGAACGTTGTCAGCGACATGAAGTCCGCTCGGCAGCAAGCATGGAGCGCATAAGCGCAGCGCCATGCGTCCGTCTCACCGGGCGACCCCGTCGCGGCAACCTGTGCTCCCATGAGCCGTCAGCTAGTGTTGAGAACCGAGGAGGCTGGCATTTCATCCTTGCGGGGAATTGCTCAATGGACCGGCCAGACGCCAGCGGGTCCTGCCACGACGCTGGTGATTTCCGCAGCCTTCTGGACGATCCGCTGCCGCCCGCGCAAAGTCACGCTTAAGAAAGCGAGGAGGAAGTGAATGCCCAATCTGTCCCGTCGGGCCGTGCTCGGCAGCGCCGCAGCGACTTTGGCCGCTCCCATTCTCCGCCCAGCCCGCGCCGCCGCCCCCGTCCAAATGATCAGCCACCGCTTTCCCGCTCTCGAATACATCGCCGAGAAGATGCGCGGCGCGATTTCGGGCGTGGAGGTCAACACCCAGCTCATGCCGTACGACAAGGCACTGGAACTGATCACGATCTCCTTGTCGTCGAGAGCCGGCACGCCTGATATCCTCTATGCTGCCAATCCTACGTTCATCACGTTCGCGAAGAACGGCTGGATCCGCCCGCTCGACGATCTGTGGGAAAAGCACAAGGAGGAATTCGATCTCGGCGATTTCTCGCCCGCCGTGCAGACGTCGTTTTCGTACGATGGCCACCGGTGGTGCATGCCCGCTACGGGAAACGTAATGATGTTCTTCTACCGCAAGGACATCCTGAGCAAGGCTGGCGAGAAGCCACCTGAGACATTCGTCGCTTACCGCGATCTCGCCAAATCGCTGAATTCGCCGATGCGCGCCGGCACCATCAGTTGTCAGCGTCCGGTCAACTCCGCCCTTAACGAGGCGTCGTGGTACATCAATGCGCTCGCCGACGGATGGTTCGACGACAAATGGCACCCGGTCTTCAATGGCCCGAAAGGCGTCGCCGCCATCGAGATGATGCGCGAGATCACGAAATACGCTCAGCAGGGCTTTACCAACGCGGCGAACGACGAGTGCACGATCGCGTTGCAGCAGGACACCGCGGCCATGGGCCTCCAATGGGCCACCCGCGCGATGTCCATGGATGACCCTAAACAGTCACGCGTCGTCGGCAAGATCGATTGGTCCGTGCCCCCGCAAGGCCACACGCCCCAGGGTGGTGATGGTTACGCCATCTCCGCATTCAGCAAACAGGATCCGGATGTTCTCTTCCGGATTCTCGCCACCGCCACGAGCAAGCAGAGTATCCATGGGGCAGCCAGTCTGATGGTGCCGACCCGCACCTCGGTGTTGCAGGACGAGGAACTTCTCGGCAAATACCGGTTCTTTCCAGCCGCACGCGCGTGCCTCGCCGCCTCCCAGGGTCCACCGCGTCTCCCCGAGTTCGACGCGGTGGGTCTGTTCATCACCCGCCGAATCCTGCAGGCGCTGACTGGGGAGATGGCGGTCAAGCCCGCGCTCGACGCGGCCGCCAGCGAAACCGAAAACTTCCTGAAAGGCCACGGCTATTACCAGTGACGGCGTCCTCGCCGCTGCGTCGCCGATGCGGCGGCGCAGCGCGGTCCGCAGGCGGCGTTTCGGTTCCCAGGACAGCGCGTGGATGTTCCTCATCCCAAGCGCAACCGTGCTCGGCGCCGTCCTGATCTTCCCGCTCGGTTACGCGGTTTACCTGAGCCTGTTCAACTACGATCTCGGCGCCGGCATCTATCAGTTCATCGGACTGGACAACTACGCGGCATTGCTCGGCGAGTCTCGGTTCTGGGGGTCGCTCCAGCGCACCGTCATGATCGTCGTCTCCGCCGTCACATTGGAATTCACCCTCGGACTGCTCGTCGCCTACGGCCTCTACCGCCTCACGTTCGGGGTGCGGACACTGAACCTGCTGATGTTCATGCCCAATGTCATTACGCCGGTCGTCGCCGCGCTATTCCTACGCTGGATCTTCATCGGCCGATGGGGCCTGCTGAGCGGCATCCTGATCGGCCTCGGCATTTTTCCGCCCGACTTCCTCGGCGAGCCCTCCTGGGCTCGTTTCACGGTCATACTCGCCGACGCCTGGCAGTTCACCCCGTTCATGATCCTGGTCCTGTACGCCGGGCTCAACACGGTCGATCAGAGCCAGATCGAGGCGGCCCATGTGGACGGCGCTGGCCCATGGACGCTGCTGTTCCGCATCATGATCCCGGGTATCCGCCCTTTGATCCTGTTTGTGCTCGCGATCCGGATCATGGATTCGTTCCGGTTTTTCGATCAGATCTACGTCTTGACCGCCGGCGGTCCGGGCAGCGCCACTGAGACGATCACGATGTACACTTACGCACTCGCCTTCCGGCTGCTTCAGATCGGGAAGGCCTCGGCGCTCGGCGTCATGACGCTGCTTCTGGTGGCCGGTGCGATCACGGGCGTGATCGCCACGCTCTACCGTCGCGAACGAGGGGCCTTCTGATGCGTCCGTCCCCCCGCACCCAGATCCCGCTCTTCTTGGCGCTGTGCGCGTTCACCGCCGTCACGCTCACCCCCGTGGTCTGGGCGATCATGACGTCGTTCAAGCGTCCGGTGGACGCCTTCGCCGTTCCGCCGACCATTATCTTCACGCCGACCTTTGAGTTCCACTATCAAGTGTGGGTCGAAAAGGCCTTCTGGCGCTTCCTCATCAACAGTGCTGTCGTCTCGATCTGCACTGTGCTGATCTCCGTCTCGATCGGCACGATGGCCGCGTATGGGCTGGCAAGGCTACGTAGCACCGCGTCCCGCGGTGTTCTGTTCGCCATCCTCTCGATGCGCATGTTTCCCCACATCCTGCTCGCCATCCCGTTTTTCGTGCTGGCGAAATGGCTGGGGCTTATCAACACCTATCCCGCGCTGATCCTTGCGCTCATCGCCATCAACCAGCCGTTCACGATCTGGCTAATGCGCAGCTTCTTCCTCGATGTTCCTGGCGAACTCTACGAGGCGGCCGAAATCGATGGCTGCGGAGCGTGGCAGGTCTTCGCCCGGATCGGCCTTCCGGTCGTGCGCCCTGGCCTGTGGGTCACCGCCCTGTTCAGCCTGTTGCTGGCCTACAACGAGTTCCTGCTGAGCCTCGTTCTCACCGGTCCGGATACCAAGACCCTCCCGGTCGCGCTCGCCGAATACGGCGCGGAGGATATCAATTATTGGACGCTCTCTGCCGCCGCCGCCGTGGGCATCATGCTCCCGATCGTCGCGTTCATGATGCTCATGCAACGCCACCTTGCCCGTGGCCTCGCATTTGGCGCCGTGAAAGGTTGAGCCGGGCCTTGCGACACGGCCTCATGTCCCGGTTTGCGGGCGTCCTTTATCGGCCGGGTTTGAGCGCGCCCGCATGTGAGGCGCCGCCCAGGCGGTCTCTCCGTACTCGTACGAACTCGCCCAAACGCCGCCGAATGTGGTCTTGTCGCCCGCGTGAAACCCCGCCCCACCCCTTCTGTTCCTGACGACCCGGCCGGGGGCTTCGCGGCGATCATGGACCGGTTGCGCCCATCGGTTGACGACCT
This sequence comes from Acetobacteraceae bacterium, assembly GCA_036265085.1. Lineage (GTDB taxonomy): Bacteria > Pseudomonadota > Alphaproteobacteria > Acetobacterales > Acetobacteraceae > DATAPS01. Next base: position 11,031 of record DATAPS010000342.1, read on the forward strand.
GCTCGGCCTGATGGTCGCGGCGATGGTGGCGGCGCTCCTGAACCTCCTCCGCGACATGGCGCGTGACTTCGCCGCCAGGTCGGACTGCGCGCAGGCCGGCAGGCTGCCGCCTCCGGCCCCCGCCGAGACCGAGGCCGCGCAGTCCGGCCGCACTTCGTCCCGCCCGCCCGATGAGCGCCTGACCCGCCATCCCCGCCGGCTGGGCGCGACGCTGCCGCGGCTCGATCCGATCGTCCGACCGCCGTGCCGGCCGTGCGGAGCCGACCCGCCACCACCCCACGGGCGCGGCGGTCCGTGCACATCGGACTCTCGAAAAGCACCTGGGTCCCATGGGCCGTTGCAAAAAATTGGACCTGGGCGCGACGGGTTTCTGCACGCCCTATTTGTTCCGATATCATAACGAACTGTCACCCGCTTGTGCCGGGGGGCAGCGCCAGCGATGTTGCAGCGCTCGCGCGGCACGCGCCCGGCTATGACGGACCGGTGATCGGCTCCGACGGCACCGGCGCGGCATAGAGGCGGCGCGGTCTTCGCGCGAAGACCCCCGATCGGGAGCCGGTCGGCACGAAGCAACGAGGTGAGAGAAATGCAGCCTTCCTACCCCGCCGAGGTCCTGCTGTTCATCGACGGCGCCTGGACGCGGAGCGCATCCGGCAAGACGCTCGAGGTGCTCAACCCCGCCACCGGCGACGTGCTGGCGAAACTCGCGCACGCGCAGCAGGCCGACCTCGACCGCGCGCTCGCGGCCGCCGAAAAAGGCTTCCATGCCTGGCGCAAGGCTTCGGCCCATGAGCGCGCGAAGGTTATGCGGCGCGCCTCGGCCCTGATGAAGGAGCGCGTCGACCTCATCGCGCCGCTGATGACGATGGAGCAGGGCAAGCCGGTCGCCCAGGCGAAGGGCGAGCTGATCGTCGCGAGCGAGGTGATCGAGTGGTTCGCCGGAGAAGCGCAGCGGACCTATGGTAGCGTCATCCCAGGCCGCGCGGAGGGGGTGTATCAGCTCGTCCTCAAGGAGCCGGTCGGGCCGGTGGCGGCGTTCACGCCATGGAATTTCCCGGTCAACCAGGCGGTCCGCAAGCTGTCGGCGGGACTGGCGGCGGGGTGCTCGTTCATCCTGAAAGGTCCGGAGGAGACGCCCGCCTCGTGTGCCGAGCTGGTGCGGGTGTTCGCGGATGCCGGCGTGCCGGCAGGCGCGGTCAATCTGGTGTACGGGGTGCCGGCGGAGATCTCGGAATACCTGATCCCGCATCCCATCATCCGAAAGATCTCGTTTACCGGCTCGACGGCGGTCGGCAAGCATCTCGCCTCGCTCGCGGGCGCGCATATGAAGCGCGTCACGATGGAGCTCGGCGGGCACGCACCGGCGCTGGTGTTCGACGACGCGGACGTCGATCTCGCGACCAACATCCTGTCGACCAACAAATTCCGCAACGCCGGCCAAGTCTGCATCGCGCCGACGCGGTTTCTGGTGCAGCAGCCCGTCTACGAACAGTTCGTCGACAAGTTCGTCGCCGCGGCGAAGAAGTTGAAGGTCGGCGACGGGATGGACCCGCAGACCACGATGGGGCCGCTCGCCAACGCGCGCCGGGTCGCCGCGATGGAGGGCTTCGTGCAGGATGCCGTGCAGAAAGGCGCGGAGCTGAAGACCGGCGGCCATCGCATCGGCAACAAGGGCAACTTCTTCGAGCCGACCGTGCTGACGAACGTGAACACCGAGATGAAGGCGATGAACGAGGAACCGTTCGGGCCGCTCGCGCTGATCGCGCCGTTCCATGAGTTCGACGAAGCGATCGCGGAAGCGAACCGTCTGCCCTACGGGCTCGCTTCATACGCCTACACCCGGTCGGCGAAAACGGCGACCGCGGTCGCGCACGCGATCGAAGTGGGGATGCTGTCGATCAACAGTCACGGCCTCGCGTTGCCGGAGGTTCCGTTCGGCGGCGTGAAGGACAGCGGCTACGGCTCGGAGGGTGGCGCCGAGGCGATCGAGGCCTATCTGAACACCAAGTTCGTCAGCCAGGTCGGGACGTAGCGGCGATGGCGGCGCGTGCGGCGGACGGGATGGTCCGCCGCACGTTCTACTCGGCCTTCTCGGCGGACAGGCGATCGATCGCCGCGAGCGCGAGACCCGACAGGATCAAGCCACCCTGGATGGCGAGCGTCCAAACGATCTGCTCGCGCGTCGCGTCGCCGACATTGAGGACTGTCGAGAGCAGATAGATCGACGAGATCGCGATGGTCGAGCCGACAACCTTGATTTTCATCGCACCGAAATCGACCTTGCCCATCCAGGCCGCCCGGGCCTGCTCGTCGATCCCAGCCATGCGTCCGACGAAATTCTCGTAGCCCGCGAAAGTCACGATCAGCAGCAGGTTGGCGACGAGCGTCAGGTCGACCAGCCGCAGCGCCATGACGACGATGTCCTTGTCGGTCATCCGTGGCAGTGCGATCAGCGCGGCGAACAGATCGAGCGCGAAGCGGAACAGCATCATGCCGAGCGTGACCACGAGCCCGACGTAGAACGGACCCATCAACCATCGGCTCGCGAAGATGATGCGCTCGAACTGACGCTCGGTTCTCGTCTTGGTGGCTGGCGGACCGCTCATATCGGGACACCCGATTGCCAAACCGAGATGACGTCGAGCGCGCCGTCGAGGGCGACGAGGTCGGCACGAAGTCCCGGCGCGATCCGTCCGCGGTCCTGCAACCCCGCCGCTGCCGCCGGCGTGGCGGTCGCCATCCGCAGTGCGTCGGCGAGCGGTATGTTGGCTGCTGCGACCGCGTTGCGCACTGCTGCGGCCATCGTGAGATGCGCGCCCGCGAGCGTACCCGCCGCATCGGTGAGCCGGCCATCGACGAGGCGGATGGGGGTGCCGTAGAGCTCGAACGTGTCGACGTCCGACCCCGCTGTCGCCATCGCGTCCGATACCAGGAACAGGCGGGACGGGCCGAGCGCCGCATACGCGATCTCGATCGCGGCCGGATGGACGTGATGCAGATCGACGATGATTCCCGCGCGCGCGGATGTGTCCGCGAGTGCTGCGCCGACCACACCCGGCGCGCGCGGGGCGAACGGGGACATTGCGTTGAACAGGTGCGTAAAGCCGGCGACGCCCGCGGCGAGCGCCGCGCGTGTTCGCTCGAACGAGGCATCCGAGTGGCCGGCAAAGGCGATGACACCGCGGCGCGCGAGGGCCGCGATATCGCTGTCGGTGACGACGTCCGGCGCGAGCGTGACCATCAGCGGGCCGCCGATGTCTTGGGTCAGCAGTTCGATATCGCCTGGCGTCAGTGCGAGGATTGCGCGCTCGGGATGAATGCCGCGCCGGGCGGGCGCGATAAACGGTCCTTCGACGTGCAGGCCGGCGACGCCCGATACGTCGGCCGATTTCCGAACGGCCAGGATTGCGGCGGCGATTGCTGATCGCGAGCCGCTGATGAGCGTGGGGAAGATCGAGGTCGTTCCCGCGCGTGCATGCGCCGAGGACATGCGGACGAGCGTGTCGCGGTCGGTCGCGTCGTTGAACATCACGCCGCCGCCGCCGTTGACCTGGAGATCGATGAAGCCAGGCGCGAGGATCGCGTCATCGGGCAGTCGCGTGGTGGCGGCCGCAAGATCTGCGGCGATGCCGCGGATCGTTGCACCGTCGATCAGTACGGTTCCGCCGTCGCGCAGCGCAAGACCGTCGAAGATGCGCGTCGCGAAAATGCCGATCACAGGCGTTCGAGCGCTTGCCGCAGGCGTCCGTCGCATGCCGCGAGCAGCGCATCGGCGGCTGCACGGTCAAGCCCGCGCAAGACGAGCACCGCGGTCTTCACGCGTCCGTCGGAGCGCGCGAGCGCATCGCGGATCGCGTCGTCGCCGGCGCCGGTGAGATGGCGGAGCATCCGGATCGCTCGGTCGCGGAGCTTCGCGTTGCGCGCCTGCATGTCGACCATCAGGCCGTCATGGACGCGCCCGAGCTGCAGCATCAGCGATGTCGAGAACAGGTTCAGAACGACCTTCTGCGCCGTGCCGGCCTTCATCCTCGTCGATCCCGCAATCGCTTCAGGACCTGTTTCGACAAGGATGGGACAGGTCGCTGCCGCGAGAAGCGCTCCGTCCGGGGAATTGGCGATCCCGAGAGTCAAGGCGCCGCGCTCGCCGGCGGCGCGAATCGCTTCCACCGTGAAGGGCGTGCTGCCGCTCGCGGCGATGCCTATCACGACATCGTCTTCGCCCAATCCGTGCGCCGCGACCGCGTCCCGTGCGGCCTTGCGGTCGTCCTCGGCGTTCTCGATAGAGCGCGTGAATGCGGCGTCGCCGCCGGCGAGCAGCAACACCAGCCGTTCTGCCGGCCAGTCGAACGTGGGCGGCAATTCCGCACCATCCTGCACGCCAATCCGCCCCGATGTTCCTGCGCCGCAATACGCCAGCCGTCCGCCGCGTCGCAGCCGCGGCGCCGCACAGGCGACCGCCGCAGCGATTGCCGCGAGCGCGGGGCGCACGGCGGCGACGGCGTCCATCTGCCCCTCCCACATCGCCTGCAAGGCGAGTTCGGGCGGCCACGCGTCGATCTCGCGATAGCGGGTGCTGATCCCCTCGGTCGCGGGAATCTGGTGCGTGGGTGCAACGGTCGGCAAAGTTGCGACGCTCATGGCTCGGCTGCGGCGGAAACGCGGCGCACTCAACATCGCTGACACGGCGCGCGCAAGGGCGGTTTCCAAGGCGTTTCGAGTATAGGTGCGCTCAGGCGAGGAGCGGCATCTATGTAGTTCAGGCAAAGAAAGCTTTTGCGTGCTGGCAAAGACGCTGATAGGAGGCGCAGGCTTTGACACAGCAATCCGGCGCCGAGTCGCGCCTTACCCACGAGGAAGAAGACAGGTATGTCGAAAGCATTCATCGCTCAGGTCATCCAGGATTCGGCTGACCTCACCGGCACCGCCGCCAATCGTGCGGCCGGCGACCTGGTGGCCGCGATCGTGCGCGAACTGAAGAGGAACGGGCGCTTCACGCTGCCGAGCTTCGGTACGTTCATCGTGCGCAAGACCAAGGCGCGCAAGGGCCTCAATCCGCGGACCGGCGAGTCCATCAAGGTGCGGGCGGGCAAGACCGTTCGCTTCAAGGCTTCGCCGACACTGAAGAAGACGGTCTGACACGTCATCCGGGATGCACGGCCGCGACCGGCCGCGCATCCCGGTGCTTATCCGTGCTGCGACCCTGTTCCAGCGCGGGACTTGACGCTCTTCAGCAGCGTCAAGCCTTCGACACGATGACCGGCATCGGTGAAGCTGCCGATCAGGTCGGCCGATCCGTAATGGCTGCGCTGCGACACAGACCGATGCTGGTCGGATCGCTCAAGCCGATCGATCCCCGCGCCCGACGTGACGCGCGGGCTGTCAGCGTATACAACGCGATCGAAGAGGGGGGCCTCGCCGAGTTGGCGAGAAGTGCGCAACCGAGTGACATAGCGCGCGGCAAGACGTTCATCGGAGAGGGCGAACCGACTTCCTAAACATCACCGCAGACACGCTGCGGCTCCATAAGCTGCTCTCCGACGGCCGGCGGCAGATCACCGGTTTCGCCCGAACAGGCGCTTTTCTGGGCTTGGCGGTGCGCGACGTCTACACGTTCGGTGCCGAGGCAATCCAGCCGGTCAGGTTGTGCCGCTTCTCCCGCGCGAAGCTCCGCGACCTGCTCGAGCAATTCCCGGCGATGGAAAGGCGATTGCTGGAATCCGCTACGAATGAACTCGTGGTGGCACAGGAGCAGATGCTCCTGCTCGGTCGCAGGACGGCACAGGAGCGGCTTGCGACTTTCCTCGTAACGCAGGCGACGTCCCGTTGTGCCCTTGAGGATCCGCGTGTCAGGACAGGATCCAGTTGCCGATGACGCGGGGCGATGTCGCCGACTATCTCGGCCTCACGATCGAGACTGTCAGCCGTACCTTCTCCAAGATGAAGGCGGGGAAGCTGATCGCGTTACCGACGATCACCGACGCCGAGGTTCTCGACCGCCACCGCCTTCGGCACGTCGCGGAGGCCGCGTGAACGCGGTCGTCAGTGGGCGGCGAGCGACATTCCGGTCACCGGCTCGACCCATGTCAAATGATCTTCTACCGCCTTGACGCCCGGGATGTTCTGAGCCGCGACGCGGAGGGCGGGCCGCAGCCCATCGTTGAAGATCACCCCTTCGAGCTTGACGATGCCGTCCTTCACGGTAATGCCGACGCTCTCTGCCGTGCCCAAGTTCCGTTCCCGAATCTCCTGCTCAAGCCGCTCTGTGATCGCGGCATCCGATAGGGGGGCTGTCGCCTCCTCCGCGATTGCCTGGGCCACGGCACGCACGATATCCGTGCGGCTGACGATGCCCATGAGGGCGTCGCCGCGCATCACCAGGACGCGCTTGATGTGCTTGGTCTCCATGAGCGTCACGATCCCGCCGAGATCGGTGTCTTCGTCAACGCTGATCACGTTGGGCGTCATCAGATCGTCCACACGCCGGCTGTGCGTGAGGACATAGTCGCGAGCGGTCTTGTTCGGGCCGCGCAGGAACTCGATCCAAGCGGGGCGGTGGGGCGCGGTGTCCGTCTCTGCGCGCCGGAGCAGGTCACCTTCGGTGACGACGCCGACGATCTTACCATTCGGATCGGTGACGGGGAGGCCACTGACATGGCCGCCCACCATCGCCGCGATCGCCTCTCCGAGCGTCGCATCGCTGCGGATGGTTGTCACCGTCTTCGTCATCACGTCGGCGGCGCGCATGCGCGGTCTCCTGCCACTACGGCCGGCATCATCGGCTGCGGCCGAGATCGTCACATTGACCCAGATCAAGCCCCGCCGACAACCCGACACGTTTCCGCCGCGATCGTTGCCTCCTCGTCGGTTGGGATCACGTAGACCGCGACGGCGCTACCGGCGCGGTAGATCACGGTATCGCCGCGCGTGCGGTTCGTGAAGAGGGGCGCGCGGCACGAGCGCTCCGAGGCGGTCGGCATCGAAAAGGCGCAAGCTTGATGCTCGACGAGCCTTCATTCAGTGTGAGGATGGCGTCAGGCACGGGCGGCTCCCCTCCGAGATAGGCGGCATCGACCAGCACGCCGTCTCGGCGATCTGACATAGCGCACGCGCCGCGGGCCAGAAGCCTGGAATGGCCGTGGTGGAACTCCGGCCGCGAACGCGCGTCGAGGTCCGCGCTTGCACCGACCACGGTGCTTGCTATGCATGCGCGACGAGACGGGGGTGAGTCGATGGCGGCCGGCGAGGAAATGACGACGGTGGAACTCGAGTCGGGCGAGTGTGCGCTGGTCGTCGGCGAGGATGACGGCTCGGTCACGGTCCGCGTCGTCGCGGCAGCCGACGTCCCGACCGACGGGACGGATCTGCCCGTAGCGCCCGAACTCGTCCTCGCGCTGGCCAAGCGGCTGCTGAAGGACCCCGATTTCCAGGACGAGGTCCTGGACTGGTATTACGAGCATCAGGACAAGGAAGCGGACGACGACCAGGACGAAGAGGAAGAGGATTAGACCCCTCTCCCGATCGTGGAGGTCGGGTCAGGCATGAATTTCGTCGTCAATCGGCTGAGGCAGGCGCTGGGACGCAGGACGGGTGCGCCGATCGCGTCGGCCCCCGCTGCCCCACGTTACCAGGGCTACATCGACGAACGCAGCACGCATCATGTCGCGGGGTGGATGCGCGACCTCGATGACCCCGTGGGGCGGCTGCCCTACGAGGTCGTGCTCTGCCTGCCCGGAGGCGTGCGCGTGCTCCACCGCGGCGTCGCCGACGACTACAGCGACACTCTGGTTCGCGTCGACGTCGGCGACGGTTGCTATGCGTTCCGCGCCGTTTTCGACCCGCCGCTCACGGAGACCGAACGGGACGCGGTGCTCGTGCGTCCCGCCGGCGCGGCACACCGGCTCGAGCTTGCGCCGGAGCTGAAGACCGCGCCGC
>DATAPS010000343.1:0-21140 GCA_036265085.1 Acetobacteraceae bacterium
TCCGGGCGTGGGCGGCCCAGTCCACGGTGACGACATCGGCCTGCGAGGGCAGCCGCAGCAGGTCGGGGATTTCGCCGACGCCGAGCATGCGGCAGAGCGGACGCAGGATGCGGCCCATGCGGCGCGGCTCGGCGGCGATCCTCGCCTGCATCTCGGGGTCTTCCAGCAGGCGCTCCAGCTCGTTGCCATGGTATTCGCGGGCGATCCGGGTCACCCAGCCCCAACTCTCCCGGACGCCATACGCGGCCAGGGGATTCGGCCGAGGCTGCCGCTCGGCGGATTGAGCGGCAGGCTTGCGCTTCCGTGCCGCGCCCGGCTCCGGCAGTTTCCGCAGCGTGCCGGCCTGGATGCGCTCGACGAGCGCGAGGAAGCGGCGTCGGAGGTTGTTGAGCCGCAGGTCGAGCAGCGCGATCGCGAGCGCCGGGCCGATGATGGAGTGCGGCCGGTAGCGGTTGCCGACCGCAAGCGCGACGCCGTGGATGACGCGGACGAAGCGATCGGCGAGAGGGAGCGGGGCGCCTGTTTCCATCTGGACTTATAAGCATAGAATGTGATCTATAGCAAGGAATTTGTTCGTGAAATGTTTGTGAAAGCGACGTTATTCATGCGGGATGAATGTGCCCGGGCCGCCCGATCGGGGCATGCGAAGTAGGCCGCGCGCCGGGATCTCTGTTACACTCCAGGCAGAGCGTCGCCGGTGCGCGGCGCAGAGGGGCAGTCCGGGTCATGCCGGAGTGGGGAAACATGTTGAACGGTCGGTTGCGGAGCTTTCTGTTCGCCTGTGCCTTCGCGGCGGTCCCGCTCGCGGCGGTGCACGCGGAGTCCCTGATCCGCATTGGCATCCAGGACGACCCCGACAGCTTCGATCCCGCCCGCGGCTACAGCTATGTCGGCCGCATCATCTTCACGAGCCTCTGCAACAAGCTGGTCGATGTTGGCCCCGATCTGAAGTTCGTCCCCCAGCTCGCGCTCTCCTGGGACATCGCGCCGGACGGCCGCGCCGTGACGTTCAAGCTCCGCCCCGGCGTCAAGTTCTCGGACGGCACCGACCTCGACGCCGCTGCGGTCGCGCTCAATCTCGATCGCGCGATGAACCTGCCGACCAGCCGCCGCCGTTCCGAAGTGGCAGCGATCAACACGATCGACGTCGTCGATCCGCTGACGGTGCGGCTCAACCTGAAGACGCCTTTCGCGCCGCTGATCGCCCAGCTCTCCGACCGCGCCGGGCTGATCGCGTCACCGACGGCGCTGCGGAACCCGGCGGGCTTCGACGCCGCGCCCGCCTGCTCCGGCCCGTTCAAGTTCATCAGTCGCACCGCGCAGGACAAGGTCGTGCTCGCGCGCGATCCCGGCTACTGGGACGCCGGCCGCATCCACATCGATCAGGTCGAGTTCCACGTCATCACCGACCCGACCGTCCGCCTCGCCAATCTGCGGAGCGGCGCATTGGATTTCGCCGAGCGCGTCCTAGCGAGCGACGTTGCCGCGCTGAAGGCGGACAAGCGGTTCACCGTGCTGGTCGGGCCGAGCATCCAGTACAACGGCATCACGTTCAACATGGCGAACGGCGGCGGCGGCAATCCGGACTTTCAGAAGTCGCGCGACCTGCGCGAGGCGCTCGACCTCGCCATCGATCGGACGGCGATCAACCAAGTGCTGTTCGACGGCAATGCGACGATCAGCAACCAGCCCGTCCCGCCGGCGAGCCCGTTCTACGCGCCCGACCGCCCGGTGCACCCCGGGGCGGACGTGGCGCGCGCGAAACAGCTGGTCGCGGCGAGCGGCGTCGCGCATCCCAGGCTGACGCTGATGGTGCAGAACTCCGCCGATCAGGCGCAGCTCGGCCAGATGATTCAGTCGATGGCGCGCGACGCCGGCATCGAGATCACGCTGCAGGCGCAGGAGTTCCAGACGCAGCTCGCCCGGCAGGCGAGCGGCGACTACCAGGCGAGCCAGATCGGCTGGAGCGGCCGCGTCGATCCGGACGGCGACACCTACACGCTGCTCGGCTGCAAGTCGCCGACCAACGACGCGCACTGGTGCAACGGGGCGGAGGCGGATCTGCTGGCGGGGCAGGCGGACACGGCGTTCGACAAGCGCGTCGAGGATTATCACCGGGCGTTGCGCACCATCGCGGACGAGCGCCCGATCATCTATTTCTATCACCCGCCGCTGATCTTCGGGATGACGGCGAAGCTGCGGGGATATGTGTTCAATACGGATGGGTTGATACGGTTGCAGGACGTATCCTACGCGCCGTAGGGCGGGTCCCAGCCCGGCCGCCGACGGCGCCTCGAGTACTCGCCGACACACGGGCGGTGGGCTACTCGTCGAAATGTAGCGAGCGTCGCAAACCGGGTAGCCTGGCCGTGAGGCCCCAATAAGCCCGGGCGTGTCGCGCGCAAGACCAGGCCCTCGCCGGCCACGGTGGGCGCGCCGTTGTTTACGAGTCATTTATTTTTTCCGGCAGAATTGCATATGGAACCTCTATGTGGAGTCGGCCTTTGCTATTCGCCGATCTTCTTCGCGAGCGGACTTAACATGTAATCAGCCAATTCTGCTGGCAGTATTCGAGGAGCAAATTCCCTCGGTCGATCCGCTGCCTCGCGGACACTCGGCGTCGGTGCTCTGCCGTTATTCGCGCTGGCCGGTCCCCTGCCTTGGTCACGCACCTGAAAACGTCGCGGAGTTTTTATGTACGAGCTGATAGCGCATCAGGTTCTCGGAATCGACGGGTGGGTTAATCTTTCGAACATCGTGTTTCTTGTTGCATTCTCAAGACGAGACGTCCTCACGTTGCGCATTTTGTCGTTCGTCGGCGAGGGCGTGATATTGCCGTATTACTACTTCGAGACCGAAAAACTCTGGCCGCCGCTTCTGTGGAGTCTCGCTTTCATGGGCGTCAATGCGGCTCGCATCGTCTCAACGGCCTTGGAGCGCCGACCTGTCGTTCTCAGCGACAAAGAAGAACAACTCTACCGCGTCGCATTCAGCTCTGTCGACAAGCGAGAGTTTTTGGGGCTGGTCAGCCTTGCCCGGTGGGTCGACTACTCGCCCGGGGAGGTCATCCTCGAAAAAGGCCAGATGATATCCGACGCGATTGTCCTCATTTCCGGCGAGATGGAGGCGATCGTCAGCAGCAGGGCTAGGCTGGCGCTTCGACCCGGTCAGATTGTCGGGGACGTCAGCGCCTACAGCGGTCTAGCCAGTCCGGTGAACGTCGTGGCTCGCAGTCACGGAACTCTCGCCAAATGGGACTGCGGGCACCTTACGGAGTTCACGGCCAGCAGACCCGTCCTCCGCGCGAAACTTTTGAACATTGTGAGCGCGGACCTTGCTACCAAAATGCACGATGTGACCACCACAGTTTCCGATCTCGCTGGAGAGAGCATCGCGTCGGGGCTACCCCAGGTCGGCGTATGACAAGAGCATCGCTCGAACGGCCGTTGACGCGCGTCAACAACTTCCCGAAGCTCCCGCGAACGCAGCCGCCGCGCCGCCCCGGGAGCCAACGCCACATGAAAACGACCCTGGCCACAGCAGCCATCGCCTTTCTGTGTCACGGCGCGATGGCGCAGGGGACGCCGGGCGGCCTGCCCCCGGGCGATCCGGAGAGCGCGGGCGTCTCGCGCGAGCGGCTGCAGCATGTGATGCAAATCCTGGAAGGTGAGGTGAACGCCGGACGCCTCGCAGGCGCGGTGTTCGGTCTCGAGCGGCACGGCAAGGTGGTTTGGCTTCAAGCCACGGGATATCGCGACAAGGCGGCGCACGCGCCACTGGCGGTCGACGCGCTGTTCCCGCTCGCGTCGATGACCAAGCCGATCGCTTCGGTCGCGGCGATGACGCTGGTGGAACAGGGCAAGATCGCGCTGCGCGATCCGCTCTCGAAATATCTCCCCGCCTTCAAGGGCGTGCGCGCCGCGAAGGAGCCGCAGGGCGGCGCGCCGGGCACCCCTGGCCCGATCGCCACCGAACCGTTGGCGCGCCCGATCACCATCCAGGATTTGCTGCGCCACACCGCGGGCCTCGTCAGCGGCAACTTGTTCACGCGAACACCGGTCCGCGCCGCCTATATCGATGCAGGCGTTTATCGCGAACCCGAAACGCTGGCCGAGGAGGTCGACAAGATCGCGACGTTGCCGCTGGCGTATCAGCCGGGCACGCGATGGGACTACAGCCAGTCCGTCGATGTGCTCGCCCGCGTGGTGGAGGTCGTTTCCGGCAAATCCTTCGACCAGGTCGTTGCCGAGACGGTGACCGGACCGCTCAAGATGAGCGACACGACCTACAACGTGTCCGAGGCGAACCAGCCGCGCGTGGCGCAGCCGTTGCCGCTGCCGAACGGTGCGCTGCCGCCCCATCAGGACACGACGAAGACGACCGGCCATTTTCAAGGCAATTCGGGGCTGGTCGGTTCCGCCCCCGACTATCTCCGCTTCATGGCGATGTTGCTCGGTCGCGGCACGCTGGACGAGGTTCGCGTGCTGGGCGGCGGGACTGTGGACCTGATGCGGTCCGACGCGCTCGGGCCGATCCCGCACGACACCGAGTCCGGGGAATACCTGCTCGGGGCGGGCTACGGGTTCGGGCTCGGCTTCTCGGTGCGGCTCGCCGATGGTGAGAGCGCATGGGAAGGAACCAAGGGCGCGTTCGGCTGGGGCGGCGCTTACGGCACCCAATTCGTGGTCGATCCCGCGCGCGACATGGCGGCGGTCCTGATGGTCAATCAGCTCAACCAGTTCCCCCATATCCTCGAGCTGTTCAACACTTTGGTCTATCAGACGATGACGGATTGATCCCTGTCTTTGCGGCTCGCTCAGCTCGGCAACGCATTTCGATCAGGTCTTGCCCGCACTTGATCCGGGCATCCACGCAGCGCCGCTTCACCGCAGCCTGCGGCTTGCCCGCACACGTGGATGGCCGGGTCGAGTCCCGCCATGACCTACTTATGTCAGCGCTCATGGGTGTCGACCCACCGTATCGATGCAGCGCCGATCGGCTGGTCAAGACTCACCTTACACTTGCCGATGGCTCCGCTGAATCGCCACTCGGTCAATTCCGATCTTTGCGGCGAAAGCGATGGCGGCAGCCCCCGCTTGCCGCCCCGCCCGCCGCGCACTACCAACCCCCCACGACGCGGGGGAGCAGGCATGGCGTTGAAAGTTGCGGTCCAAATGGACCCGATCGAGCCGATCAATATCGACGGCGATTCGAGCTTCGCACTGATGCTCACCGCCCAGGCCCGCGGCCACACGCTCTGGCACTATGAAGTGCGGCACATGGCGCTGCAGGAAGGGGTCGCGCGCGAAGGCGGCAAGCGCGAGGAGCGATTGACCGCGCGGGCGCGGCCGGTGCGGGTGCAGCGGGTGCGCGGCGACCACTACAAGTTCGGCGAGCCGGCGGTGATCGATCTCGGCACGATGGACGTGGTGCTGATGCGGCAGGACCCGCCCTTCGACATGGCGTACATCACCGCCACCCACATGCTCGATCACATCCACCCGAAGACGCTGGTGGTGAACGACCCCACCTCCGTGCGCAACGCGCCGGAAAAGCTGCTGGTCACGCACTTCCCCGATCTGATGCCGCCGACGCTGGTGACGTGGGACGTGGACGCGATCCGCGGCTTCCGCGCGACCTACAAGGACATCGTCATCAAGCCGCTGTTCGGCAACGGCGGCGCTGGCGTGTTCCGCATCCGCCACGACGACGAGAACCTCAACGCGCTGCTGGAGATGCATTTCATGCGCTCGCGTGAGCCGCTGATGATCCAGCGCTACGAACCCGCCGTGCGGCAGGGCGACAAGCGCATCATCCTGGTCGACGGCGAGGCGATGGGCGCGATCAACCGCGTGCCCGCCGTCGGCGAATCGCGCAGCAACATGCATGTCGGCGGGCGCGCGGAGAAGGTCGTGATGACGCCGCGCGACCTGGAAATCTGCCAGCGCATCGGCCCCACCTTGCGACAGCAGGGATTGATCTTCACCGGCATCGACGTGATCGGCGACTATCTCACCGAGATCAACGTGACCTCGCCGACCGGCATCCAGGAGGTCGCGCGCTTCGACGGCACCGATCTGAGCGGCGCGATCTGGGATTGCATCGAGATGAAGAGGGCGGAGAACCGCGTATGAACAATCGTCGCAAGCTGCTCGTCCCCGATGTCATGGGCCACACCGGCGTCGATCATCTCCGGGCTCGCCAGGACATCGACCTCGTGATCTATCCCGCGGATATCGCAACCGCGCCGTTCCGCACCCTGCTCGCCGACGCGGACGGAGTGGCGCTCTGGGCGACGCCGTTCCGCAAGGCGGATCTCGATTCCGCGCCGCGCCTCGCAGTGGTCGGCCGCCTCGGCGTCGGCTACGACGCGGTCGAGGTGCCGGCGCTGACCGCCCGCGGCGTGCTGCTGATGGTCTCCGGCACCGCGAACTCGGTGAGCGTCGCGGAATACGCGCTGTTCCTCGTGCTCGCGCTTGCCAAGCGCGGACGGCGGCAGGACGAGCTGGTGCGGCTCGGCCGGTGGGACGCCAGGTACGACGACATGCCAGTCGAGATCGCCGGCAAGACGATCGTCGTCATCGGCTTCGGCCGCATCGGCGCGCGCATGGCGAAGCGCTGCGCCGCGATGGACATGACGGTGCTCGTGCACGATGCCTTCGTCGCCGCCGAGGCGATCCGCGCCGCCGGCTACGAGCCCGCGCCCGATCTCGACGCCGCGGTGGCGCGCGCGGATTTCGTGACGATCCACTGCCCGCGCAGCCCCGAGACGATCGGGATGTTCGACGCGGCGCGGATCGGCCGGATGAAGCCCGGCGCCAGCATCGTCAACACGGCCCGGGGCGGCATCATCGACGAACCGGCCCTCCTCGCCGCATTGCAGTCAGGGCATCTCGCCGGTGCCGGCCTCGACGTATTCGCGGAGGAGCCGACGCCGCGGAGCAATCCGTTGCTGCAAGTTCCCACCGTCATCACCGCACCGCACGTCGCCGGATCGACGCGGGAATCGACGCAAGCCATGGCGCTGGAAACCGCGCGCAACATGCTGAGCGTCATCGACGGCGCGCCGATCGCGGAGAACGTCATCAACAAGGACGTGCTCGCAGCCCGGAATTAACCGCCCGTGCCGCTGGCGCGCTCATTCGTCGAGCGATCGCATCAGGCTTCGCCAGTCCGTCTTTCCGCCCGGCAGAAGCGGGATGCGCCCGACATGGACGATCCGCGCCGGCAGCATGTAGCCGGGAAGCCGGTCCGCGAGCGACCGACGGATCTCGGCCGCCGCCGCTCCGCCGACGACAAACGCGACGATCTCGACGCGCTCCGCGACCTCACGCGCGAGGACGGCGGCATCCGTGATATCGGCGAGCGCCCGGATCTCCGCCTCGACTTCGACGAGATCGACCCGGTTGCTATTGACCTTCACCTGCCGGTCGATGCGCCCCAGTACGGTGAGCAGGCCATCGGGCTGCACCAGAGCCACGTCCCCCGTGCGGTACATGGTCGCCTCGGGATCGGCCGGATCGGGCAGCATGCGGCCACGCACGAAGCCACCGTCGCGCCACTCCCCCATTGCGTTGTAGCGGCTGCGGATGACCAGTTCCCCCGCGACCCCGTCGGGGCAGGGGCAGCCGTCGTCGTCCAGGATCGCGAACGTTCCGCCGGGGCGCAGGTGGCCGCACGGCATGGTGGCGGAGTCCGCGGGAAAGTCGGCCGGTACGACGTATTCGAACGGAATGGTCTCCGTCGCTCCGTAACAGCTCGCCACCATGGCGCCGGCCGGCAGCAGCGGCCGCAACGCCGCCACGTCCGCAGCAGATACGGCCTCGCCCACCAACCTGACGCCGTGCAGCGAGGCGAACGCCGCGCGGGCGGCGGGCCGCATCACGGTACGCGCCAAGGTCGGCGCAATCCGCAAGACGGTCGCGCCGTGTTGCGTCATCAACTCGAGCAGGCGGCTCAGGCCGTGCGTGCGCAGGTCGCACGCGAGCACGGCGCCCCCCACGAGCAGCGGCGTCACCACGTGGATGACGGCGGAGAAGCTGTTCGGGGCGCCGGCGAAGACATGGCGGTCGCGCGCCGTGAGACCGAACAGGTCGACGAAGCCGCGCGCGTGAAAGGCCCATGTGCGCTGATTCTGCACCACGAGCTTCGGCTGCCCGGAGCTTCCCGACGTCGCGACGATGAAGGCAGGACCGCGGACATCAACCCTGATCGTTGGCGCAGGGTGAGCGCCTGCGGGGACAGGGCGGCATCCCGCCGGCAATGCGTCCGCCGGACCGAACCCGGCCTGCATCCGCACCGCCCGCGCGAGTTCGGCCAATCGCTGCGCCGGAGCGGCCGGATCCAGCGGCACGCAGATCCGGCCGGCGGCCATGCAGGCCAGCACGCAGAGGCAGTATTCCAGCCCGTACGGCTCGATCACGCCGACCGTTCCGCCCGGCTCGCTGACCGATGCGAGGCCGGCGACGCGTTCCCCGATCGCGCGCCAGAGTTGGGCGTAGGTAACGGAGCGCCCCGGCTCCGCGATCGCAAGCGCGTCCGGCGTGCGACCGGCCATCGCGCGCACCGTTTCCAGCATCGGAACGTCGAGCAGGCGCGCGTCGAGCGCGCCCGGTCCGCGTCGCCAGGCGTGTTCGGGCCGAGCGTGTGCGGGCCAAGCATGTTCGGGCCAAGCGTGTTCGGGAATGTCGGGCGTCATTGCTTCCGCTCCCGCGCCGCCTTGAATCCCGCGACGAAGCGCGCGAGCGTGTCCGACGTCTGCCCGCGCGGCAGCATCGCTTCGATCAGCTGGAACCGCCCGCGCGTCGCGTGCGCCTTCGCCAGCGCCGCCCGCAGCTCGTGGCGGGTGCGAACGCGCACGCCATCGCCGCCGAGCGGGGCGGCGTGGTCGGCGAAATGCCAGTCGTCGAGGTCGTTGAACCGGCTCTCCGGCTGGAACACGCGCAACATCTCCCAGCTCGTGTTGTTGAACACCACGACGATCGGATCCCAGCCGTAGCGCCGGCAGTTGCCGAGCTCGAAGCCGGTCATCTGGAACGCCCCGTCGCCGACCATGATCAGCGGCCGCCCCCCCGCCGCCACGCAGGCGCCGAGCCCCGCCGGTACACCATAGCCCATGCCCGCGTAGTAGCCGGGTGCCACGAGGCTCGTGTTGGCGATCTCCATCGCCGTGAACAGGCAATCGCCCATATCGGCCGCGATCGGCATCCACCCGTGCTGCACGAACAGGTCGTTGATCGCCGCCGCGATGTCGGACGGCTCGAGCGGTCCGTCCTCCATGCGCAGCGAGCTCGGCGGACGGTGCGGCGCGACGTGTGGTGGCGGCCGGCTCGCCTCTGCCCTGGTGCGCTCCACGAGCGAGCGGACCAGCGCGTCCAAGGGCAGATCGGGATAGGTGTGATGGCCGACCCGCACCCGCCGGTCGAGCGCGAGCACGGCGCGCCGCATGTCGATCTTGCGCTGGGAGACGGAGAAGTTGGTGTCGGAGAGGATGACGCCGAGCAGCAGCAATGCGTCGCTCTCCTCGACGAGCGCCGTGATCGCCGGCTCGCCCGCCGCGCCGAGATAGGTGCCGCGCACGACGTCCGGGTGGGCCGAGAGCAGCCCGCGGCCCATGAAGCTCGTCACCACCGGCACGCCGAGGGCGCGCGCGAACGCCGCCACCTCCTCCTCGACGCCGTAACGCCGCGTCTCGATGTCGACCATGATCACGGGCCGTTCCGCCCCGCGCAGCCGGGACAGGATCTCGTCGGCGCATTCGTCGAGCGCTTCCGGATCGGCGCCGCGCAGGGGCAGCGTTTCCACGACCCCGGTCTCGGCGCCGACCAGATCGCGCGGCAGCTCGATATAGACGGGCAGCGAGTTCTCCCGCGCGCTGCGCAGCACCCGCGCGATCTCGGCGGGCGCGCGGGCGGGATCGTCGAGGATCGCCTGGTCGGAGGTGATCTCGCGGAACACGCGGCTCTGCGTGTCGACCGCACGCGACATGTGATGCAACTGCCAGCCCGCCGCGCGCTCAACCACGCCGGGCGCGCCGGAGATAACGACGACGGGCGACCGCTCGGCGTAGGCGCCGGCGATCGGGTTGACGAGATTGAACGCGCCCGCGCCCCAGGTGGCGACCGCGACCGAGATGTTGCCGTGAAAGCGCGCCGCCGCATCCGCCGCGAAGCCGACCGCCGGCTCATGGCTGAGCGTGTAGAAGGGCAGGATGTGGCTCTCCTCCAGCACCTTGAAGAAGGGGAGGACGAAATCGCCGGGGATCCCGAAGATCTCCTGAGCGCCGTGGTCCTTGAGCGCATCGAGGAGGGCGCGTCCGAGTGTGGGCATGCGAACCTGCGGCTGCCGTGGTCCGGGGATATGCGGGGAAGTCGGCGCGGAGCGTCAAGCCTTGCCTCGACCGCTCCGGCCCGTCCGGGTAGAAGCTTCGCGTCACGGGACGATCTCCCGTCGGGGTTGCGATGCCGCATATAACGGTCGAGTATTCCGCCAATCTCGAGCCGCGGGTGGAGCTGATGCGCCTGCTCGAAGTGGTGCATGCGGCGGCGCTGCGAACGGGGATGATCGAGATCGGCGGGCTGCGCACGCGCGCGGAGCGGCGCGAGCATTACGTCGTCGCCGACGGCGATGCCGCCAACGCCTTCGTCGCGATCCGCGCGCGCGTCGGCGCCGGACGCGACGACGCCACGCGCGCCCGTTTCGCGGAGACGATCTTCGCAGCCGTGACGGAATTCCTGGAACCGATTTACCGGACGTCGCCGCTCGCCATCTCGCTCGATGTCGAGGAGATTGCGCCCGTCGGCTCGCTCAAGCGAAACAACCTGCACGCCCTGATGAAGGCGCGCGCGAACGCGGCCGCCTGACATGCCGATCGTCGCCGGCGCGACGGCGCCCCCGTTCAACGTGATCCGCGCCAGCCACATCGACTACGGCGTCACCGATCTTGGCCGCAGCCGCGCCTTCTGGGTCGATGCGCTCGGCTTCGTCGCGACGGAGGCGACGCCCGACGCGCTCTATCTGCGCGGGCTGGAGGAGCGGAACCACCACTGCGTCGTGCTCCGCCGGGCCGATGCGCCTGTGGTGCACCGCCTCGGATTCCGCGTCGGCACCGAGGAGGATCTGGACCGCGCCGCGCACTGGTTCGCCGCGCGCGGATTGCCGGCCCGCTTCGCGGAGACGTCCTTCCAGGGACGCACGCTGCACGCGACCGATCCGCTCGGCATGCCAATCGAATTCTTCGCCCGCATGGATCAGCGCGAGCGGCTGTTGCAGCGCTATGGGGAATATCGCGGATCGAAACCGCAACGGATCGATCACATCAACTGCTTCACCCCCGATGTCCAGCGCAGCCACGCGTTCTACGCCGAGCTCGGTTTCCGGACGACGGAATACACCGCGACGGCAGATACGGATGCGCTGTGGGCGGTGTGGATGCATCGCAAGGGCAACACGCACGATCTCGCCTTCACCAATGGCCGCGGGCCGCGGCTGCACCATATCGGCGTGTGGGTCTCGCAGATCATCGACGTCATCTATGCCT
Organism: Acetobacteraceae bacterium; assembly: GCA_036265085.1. GTDB lineage: Bacteria > Pseudomonadota > Alphaproteobacteria > Acetobacterales > Acetobacteraceae > DATAPS01. The sequence goes on from DATAPS010000343.1 coordinate 11,540, forward strand.
GCGACGTGCTCGCGACCTCCGGCTGGCTGCACAGCCTGGAGCGCGGGCCGGCCCGGCACGGGATCACCAACGCATTTTTCCTTTATCTGCGTGATCCCGACGGCCATCGCGTCGAGCTGTTCAACAGCGACTATCTGACCGTCGATCCGGATTTCGAGCCGGTGCGCTGGGACCTCAAGGACCCGCGCCGGCAGACGCTGTGGGGATCGCCGGCGCCAAAGGGCTGGTTCGAGGAAGGCAGCGTGTTCGCCGATCTCGCGGTCTCCGCGCCGTTGCTTGCGGCCCAGCCGATCGTTGCGGACTGACGTGCCGGCGATTCAGGCGTTCCTGCTCGCCTTTCCGGCGCTGTTCTCCATCGTCAACCCGATCGGCGGCGCGTTCATCTTCAATGCCGCCACCGCCGCCGGCTCGCACGCCGAACGGGTGCAGGTCAGCAAGCTGGTCGGGCTCTACGCGCTGTTCGTGCTGCTCGGCGCGTTGTGGTTCGGCGTCTATATCCTGAATTTCTTCGGCATCACGCTCGCTGCGCTGCGGATTGGGGGAGGGGTCGCCGTCTCGATCAGCGCGTGGGAATTGCTCGCGGCGCCCGAGCAGAGGGAAGAACGCAAGCAGGCGCAAGCGTCCGCCGACAGGCCATCGATCGCCGACATGGCGTTCTTCCCCCTGACCATGCCGTTCACGACCGGTCCCGGGACGATCGCCGTCGCCATCACGCTCGGCTCGGGGCGTCCAAGCCAGCCGGAGGCGGCGATCCGCTACTTTCTGGGCGCGAGCGCGGCGGCGCTGGTGATCGCAGCGATGGTCTGGTTGCTCTACCGCAATGCGGACCGGATCGGCAGCGTGATGAGCGACGCCGCACGCAAGACCGTCTCGCGCCTCAGCGCCTTCCTGCTGCTCTGCATCGGCGTGCAGATTCTAATCACCGGCGCGACTGACGTGGTCGAGACCTTTCTGCGCGACCACGCGGCAGGGTAGCGAGCGTTACGACACGCGATTGTCGATCAAATCCGTGACGACCGCCGGATCAGCGAGCGTCGACGTGTCGCCGAGTCCGTCCGTTTCGTTCGCCGCGATCTTGCGCAGGATGCGCCGCATGATCTTGCCACTGCGCGTCTTCGGGAGTCCCGGCGCCCACTGGATTGCGTCGGGACTCGCGATCGGTCCGATCTCCTGACGCACCCAGGCGACCAGCTCCTTCCGCAGCGCCTCGGTTGGTTCCGCGCCCATCTTCAGCGTGACATAGGCGTAGATCCCCTGGCCTTTGATCTCGTGTGGGAAGCCGACCACCGCCGCTTCCGCGACTTGCGGATGCGCCACCAGCGCGCTCTCGACTTCTGCGGTCCCCATGCGATGACCGGAGACGTTGATCACGTCGTCGACGCGCCCGGTGATCCAGAAATAACCGTCGGCGTCGCGGCGGGCGCCGTCGCCAGTGAAGTAGAGGCCCTTGAATGTCGAGAAATACGTCTGCACGAAGCGCGCGTGATCGCCGAACACGGTTCGCATCATCCCCGGCCAGGGTGCTGCGATGCACAGATTGCCCTCGGTCGCGCCGGTGAGTTCTCGCCCGTCCCCGTCCACCAGGATCGGCCGGATGCCCGGCAGCGGCAGCGTTGCCGATCCCGGCTTCAAGGCCGTCGCGCCCGGAAGCGGGCTGATCATGATGCCGCCCGTTTCGGTCTGCCACCACGTGTCCACGATCGGGCATCGCTCGTCGCCGACGACGCGATAGTACCAGAGCCACGCCTCCGGATTGATCGGCTCGCCGACGGTGCCGAGCACCCGCAGGGACGCACGGTTCGTCTTCTTCACCGGCGCATCCCCCTCGCGCATCAGGCTGCGGATCGCGGTGGGTGCGGTGTAGAAGATGTTGACCTTGTGCTTGTCGATGACCTGCCAGAAGCGCGAGCTGTCCGGATAGGTCGGCACGCCCTCGAACATCAGCGTCGTCGCGCCGTTCGCGAGCGGGCCATAGACGATGTAGCTGTGGCCCGTGACCCAGCCCACGTCGGCAGTGCACCAGTAGATCTCGCCCACGTGGTAATCGAACACGACCTGATGCGTGAAGCTGGCCCAGGCCAAATAGCCGCCGGTGGTGTGCAGCGCGCCTTTAGGTTTCCCGGTGCTTCCGGACGTGTAGAGAATGAACAGGGGATCTTCCGCGTTCATCTCCACCGGCGGACATTCGGTCGACGCTTTCGCCATCTGCGCCGCATAGTCGTGATCGCGGCCCTCCTGCATCGGCACCGCCTTCCCGGTCACCGGAACAACGATCGACGTCGTGCATTCCGGACACTGCTTCAGCGCCGCATCGGCATTCGCCTTGATCGGGACGGCGCGGCCGCCTCGGCGGCCTTCGTCGGCCGTCACGAGCACCTTCGCACTGGCATCCTGGATGCGGTTCGCGAGGCTGTCGGGCGAGAAGCCGCCGAAGACGACCGTGTGGACCGCGCCGATGCGGGCGCAGGCGAGCATCGCGACCGCCGCCTCGATGACCATCGGCAGATAGATCGCGACGCGGTCGCCCTTCTTCACGCCGAACGATTTCAGCACGTTCGCGAACTGGCAGACCTGCGCGTGCAGCTCCCGATAAGTGACGGACTTGCTGACGCCGGGATCGTCGCCCTCCCAGATCATCGCCACCTGATTCCCGCGCTCGCGCAGATGCCGGTCGAGGCAGTTGGCGCTCGCGTTCAGGGTGCCGTCCTCGAACCACTTCACGTGAACGTCGCCCGTGAAATCGCCGCTCTGCACCTTCGTCGGCGCATGCATCCAGGTGATCCGCCGGCCGATGTCCGCCCAGAAGGCCGCCGGCTCGGTTGCGGCCCGGCGCGACATCTCGCGATAGCGCGCCGCGTCGACATGCGCGTTCCCCGCGATATCGGGCCTGACGGGAATCAACGGGTCGGACATCGCAGTCCCCTCCTGACGTTCTTGTCGGGCGGTTCGCCCTCAGCGTCCGGCGTTCTCCGGGACGTGGAGCACGCCATCCTTGATGCAAATCATAATCCCCTCCAGCCGCGCGCCAAGGCACGGTCCGGCAGTGCAGACGCCGGTCTCGATGACGAACTCGGCACCATGGTTCGCGCACACGATGCGCGAGCGGTCGGTCGAGAGGAAATTGCCGGGCGCCCAGTCGAGCGACAGACCGATATGCGGGCAGGAGTTGACGTAGGCGAAGACCTGCGAGCCGCGCCGTATCGCGAACAAGCCCACGAAGCTGCCGGACTGTCCCGCAAAGCCGACAGATCCGCCGTCCGGCAGGTCGGCGACGCGGCAAAGCGCCCGCCACGCGACCGTATCGCTCACCGCCAGCCGCCCAACTCGCAGATATATTTCCAGTGCTCGGGCGTGATCGGCATCACCGACAGCCGCGACATCCGGATGAGCAGCAGATCCGCGAGCGCCGGGTCGGCTTTCATCTCGGCGAGCGTCACCGGCCGCTTCATCGGCCGCACCGCCTTCATGTCGACGCAGACCCAGTCGCCATCCTCGGCCGTCGGGTCGGGGTAGGCGCTGCGGGCGACCTCGACGACGCCGACGATCTCCTTGCCGACGTTGGAGTGGTAGAAGAACGCCCGATCGCCGCGCTTCATGGCCTTGAGATAATTCTTCGCCATGTGGTTGCGCACGCCGGTCCACGGTTCGACGCCCCGCGCGACCTGCTGCTCCCAGCTGAACGCGTCCGGCTCGGACTTCACCAGCCAATATGCCATCAGCTCGCCGGCTCCCCATCCTTGAAGGCCACCCGATACGGACGGATCACCGCGCTCTCGAACAGGCTGGCCTTCGCATATGGATCCCCTTCGGCGAAACCCTCGGCGGCCGCCCGGTCCTCCACGTCCACGATCAGCAGGCTGCCGCTGGGCCGGTTGTCGAGATCGAGCAGAGCGCCCGCATAAACCAGCTTCTGCGCGTATGTCTGCAGGTAGGCGAGATGCTGCGGTCGCGTCGCGAGGCGCAAATCGAGGGCGCCGGGACGGTCGGTGCAGATCAGGGCAAACAGCATTGGGACTCCTTAAGAATGGTTCACTCGGGGCCAGCATAATCGAGCGCGGCGTGCTTCAAAGGTGGCGAAACCGCGCCTATAAAGCTCTCCGTGGATGCGTCGACCTCATTCGCGCCCGCCCTTCGCGGCGGCCGCAGCCTGCACCGGTTCGCCAACCCCGGGCGCTTCCTGCGCCTGTCCGGCAAGGTGCTGCCGTGCGTCGCGCTGCTCGCGGTGGGATTGACAGGGGCCGGGCTGGTCTGGGGCCTGTTCTTCTCTCCGGCCGATTGGCAGCAGGGTGATGCCGTACGGATCATGTATCTCCATGTTCCGTCGGCATGGATGGCATCCGCCGGATACTTCGCGCTCGCCGTTTGCTCCCTTCTCTCAATCGTCTGGCGTCATCCGCTCGCGGATCTCGCGGCGGTCGAGATCGGGCCGGTCGGCGCCGCCGTGACCGCGCTCTGCCTCATTACCGGAAGCCTGTGGGGCAAGCCGACCTGGGGGGCGTGGTGGGTGTGGGATGCCCGGCTGACCTCGGTGCTCGTGCTCTTCTTCCTCTATCTCGGCCACATCGCCCTGGTGCGCGCGTTCGACAATCCGGAGCGCGGCTACCGGGCCGGCGCCATTCTGGCATTGGTCGGCGTCGTCAATCTGCCGATCATCAAGTTTTCGGTGAACTGGTGGAACACGCTGCACCAGCCGGCGACCATCACCTTGACGGGCGCCCCATCTATGTACGTCGGAATGCTGTGGCCCCTGTTGCTCAGCGCGCTCGGTTTCACCTTCGGCTTCACCGCTCTCGTCCTCGCACGCACCCGCGCGGCGGTGATGGAACGGCGGATCCGGGGCTTGCTGATGGCGCGTGCGCAACAAGGCGGCTAGCAGGAGCACGGGTTTGGATCACCTGCGGTACATCGCCGCCGCCTACGGCATCGCGTTCGCGATGATCGTCTGGCTCAGCGTGGACGCGGCGCTCCGGGCGCGCCGCGCAAAACGCCGGTTGGCCGCAATCGACCGGCGCGCGCCGCGATGACCCGCAAGCAGCGCCGTCTCGCCATGGTCGTTGCATGCGGACTGGGGCTCGGCTCGGCGGCGACCCTGTCGCTGTTCGCGTTCAGCAGCAGCATGGAGCTGTTCCTCACACCCTCGGAGGTGAGTTCGAAGCTGCAAGAAAGCGGCCGGACATTCCGCCTCGGCGGCCTCGTGGAGGCCGGCTCGCTCCAGCATGGGTCCGATCGGGGCGAGCCGACGGCGCGCTTCCGCGTGAGCGACGGCAACGGTTCCGTGGAGGTGGCCTATACAGGCATCCTCCCGGACCTGTTCCGCGAAGGCCAGGGCATCGTGGCGCTCGGGAAGATTCAGCCGGACGGGACGTTCCGGGCGGAAGAGGTGCTCGCGAAGCACGACGAGTCCTACATGCCCAAGGAAGTGGTCGAGGCGCTGAAGAAGTCTGGCCACTGGGATCCGTCGCAAGGCCCGCCGCCGCCCGCCGCGACCTGGAACGACCTCACCACCGCCTCCGCCAAGCGGGCGGGAGGTTGACGCCGTGATCCCGGAGCTCGGACATTTCGCGCTCGCGCTGGCCGTCGCCTTCGCCTTCGCGCAAGGCATCGTGCCGCTCTGGGGCGCGTACCGGCGCGACGCGCGGCTGATGAATGCAGCACCGGCGATCGCCATCGGGCAGCTGATGGCGCTCGTCGTCTCCTACGCATGCCTCGTGTGGAGCGCGCTCGTCGACGATTTCTCGGTTCTCAACATCGCCGAGAACAGCCACTCGCTGAAGCCGTTGCTCTACAAGATCACCGGCACCTGGGGGGACCACGAGGGCTCCACGCTGCTCTGGTGCCTGATCCTCGCCGGCTGCGGCGGCGCCATCGCGCTGTTCGGCCGCAAGCTCCCCGGCTCGCTGCGCGCCCGCGTGATCGGAGTGCTCGGCGCAACCGCCTGCGGCTTCGAGTTGTTCGCGCTGACCGCGAGCGATCCGTTCACCCGCGTGTGGCCGCCGCCCCTCGATGGGCGGGACATGAACCCGTTGCTGCAGGATCCCGGCCTCGCCTTCCACCCGCCGATTCTTTACGTCGGCTATGTCGGCTTCGCCGTCCCGTTCGCCTTTGCGGTCGCCGCCTTGCTCGAGGGGCGAGTCGATGCGGCGTGGGGCCGCTGGGTGCGTCCCTGGGCGCTCGGGGCGTGGTGCTTCCTGACCGGCGGCATCGCGCTCGGGTCGTGGTGGGCGTATTACGAGCTGGGCTGGGGCGGGTACTGGTTCTGGGATCCGGTCGAGAACGCCTCGCTGCTGCCCTGGCTGACCGGTACCGCGCTGCTGCATTCCGCGATCGTGGTGGAGAAGCGCGAGGCGTTGAAGACCTGGACGGTGCTACTCGCCATCGGGACCTTCTCGCTGAGCCTGTCCGGCACGTTCCTGGTGCGCTCCGGCATCCTCAACTCGGTGCACTCGTTTGCGAACGACCCGGCGCGCGGCGTGTTCATCCTCGTGCTGCTCGGGTTGGTGATCGGCGGTAGCCTGCTGCTGTTCGCCTTCCGCGCGCCCGCAATGACCGGCTCCGGCCTATTCGCGCCGATCTCGCGCGAGGGCGCGCTTGTGCTGAACAACATCCTTCTGTGCTCGATCACGGCCGTCGTCCTGACCGGCACGACCTACCCGCTTTTTGCCGACCTCCTGCTCAACACCAAGCTGTCCGTCGGCGCGCCGTTCTTCAACGCGACCGTCTTTCCGCTCGCGATCCCGGTCTTTGCCGCGATGGCGCTCGGGCCGATGCTGTCATGGAAACGGGCGGCGCTCTGGCCCGCGTTCCGGCGGCTGTGGTGGGCGCTGCTGGTGGCACTCGCGGCCGAGATGTTCGTCGTGCTGAAGATGCACGCGTTGCCGGCAATGGCATTCGGCTGCGCCGCCTGGATCATCTGCGGCGCACTCGCGGACGTGGTCGACCGGGCACGCCTCTTCCGCGTGCCGCTGCACGACAGCTTCGGCCGCCTGCGCGGCATGCCGCGTGCCGCCTTCGGTACGACGATCGGCCATGCCGGGCTCGGGGTGACGATCGCGGGCATCGCCGGCATGTCGCTCGCGGTGCAGAGCATCGTGTTGGTCAAGCCGGGCGAGACTGTCCATCTCGCCGGCTACGACTGGACGCTTGAGGGTGTGCGTGATGCCGCCGGATCGAACTACTCCGCGCGGGTCGCGACCATTGACGTGAGACGGAACGGCAAGCTGGTCACGGTGCTCGAGCCGTCGCTGCGCACCTTTCCTGTGCAGCAGATGACCACCACCGAGGCGGCGATCGAGACCAACGGCCTGCGCGACCTCTACGCAGTCATCGGCGGGGAGCGCGAGGGCAGCGCGGTGCTGCGGCTGCACGACAACCCGCTCGCCCCCTGGATCTGGTTCGGTGCACTGATCATGGCGACGGGAGGCATGATCTCGCTCGCCGACCGGCGCCTGCGCATCGGCGCCCCCGCGCGCCGCGCAGTGCCAGCCATCGCCGCCCGCGCATGACTCGCCGCCGACTCCTGTTGCTCGCGCCGCTCGGCGCCACGGTGCTGGCGGGCGGCGCGTTCTTCGCGATGCTGGTGCGGATGACGCAGGGCAAGTTCGACCCGCGCGGCGTACCGAGCATGATCATCGACAAGCCGGTGCCCCCGTTCGATCTGCCGGACGAGTCGGGGGCAAAGCTGACGAACGCCGATCTGGCGACCGGGCGCCCCGTCCTGGTCAATTTCTTCGCGTCCTGGTGCGAGCCCTGCGTCGAGGAAGCGCCGGTCTTGATGCAGATGAAGCAGCGCGGCGTGCCGATCTACGGCATCGCGTATAAGGACAAACCGAATGCGACGCTCGGTTTCCTGCGTGGCCATGGCAATCCCTACGCGCGGATCGCCATGGACGAGCCAGGGCGCGTGGCGATCGACTGGGGTCTCTATGGCGTGCCGGAGAGCTACCTTATCGATGGCCAGGGCATCGTGCGCTGGCGCTATGTCGGGCCGCTGACGGCCGATGTGGCGACGACGCAGGTCGCCGGCCTGATGCGGAAATTCGCATGAGAGCCCTCGCACTCGCCCTGTTCCTCCTCGCCGGCCCTGCGTTCGCGATCAGCGACCCCTCGGAAATGCTCCCCGACCCCAAGCAGGAGGCCCGCGCCGAGCAGATCGGCAGCCAGCTTCGCTGCCTCGTCTGCCAGAATGAGAGCATCGAAAACAGCGGCGCCGACCTTGCCCGCGACCTGCGCAAGATCGTCCGCCAGCGTGTCGTCGCCGGCGACAGCGACCGGCAGATCGTGGACTGGATGGTCGCCCGCTACGGCAACTTCGTCCGACTCCGCCCGCCTTTCGATGCGACCACGGCCCTACTCTGGGGATCGCCGCTCATCGCCCTTCTCGCAGCCGGCGGTATCGTCATGGCCGGACGGCAGCGGCGCGACGAGGCGGCGCCGCGCGCGCTCGACAGCGCCGAACAGGCGAAGCTCAGAACGCTCCTCGAACAGTGACCATCCTCGCCATCGTGCTGCTGGCGGTCGTGGCCATCACGCCGCTCGTCTGGGTGCTCGCGCGGAGCGCCACCCCCCGCGGCCGGCGCGAGGCCGCGCTGGCGCTGCACCGCGCCCAGCTCGCCGAGATCGACCGCGATCTCGCGGAGGGGCGCCTCACCGCAGCCGATCACGCGACGACGAAGCTCGAGATCCAGCGCCGCCTGCTCGCAGCCGCCGACGAGACCGAAGAGACGACCGAGGGCGGAGGCAGGGCCATGCTGCTCGCCACCGCCATCCTGGTGCCGCTCGTCGCGGGCGGCCTCTATCTCACCAACGGCCATCCCGAGCTCCCGGCGGCCCCGCTGGCCGGTCGGCTCGCCGAGACGGACAAGGCGGCGCACGAACAGGCGCAGCTGATCGACGAGCTGCGCAAGCGGATCGCGCAGCTCGATCAGCATTCGGATCGGGCGCGGCAGGGCTACGTGCTGCTGGGGAACGTCGAGGCGGAACGGGGAAACCTCGAAGCCGCCGTGCTGGCGTGGCGAACGGCGCTCGGCATCAAGTTCGACGCGAGCCTCGCCGCAGAGACGGCCGAGGCGCAAACGGCGATGGACGGGCGGGTGACCGCGGACAGCGCTGCCTTGTTCCGCCAAGCGCTCGCTGCGGCGCCGTCGGACGCGCCGTGGAAGGATCTCGCGAAGAAGCGGCTGGAGGAAGGTCAGTAAGCGCCGTCAGTCCGCGGTGGCCTGCGCGCGCTGCGGATGCGGATTGGCGTGAGCGGCGACCGCCTCGGCGAACGACTCGAAGATCCGGCGGCTCACCGCGTCGGCCTCGAAGTCGTACTCGGGGTGCCACTGCACGCCCGCCGCGAAACCGGGGGAGACGACAGCCCGCACCGCCTCGATCGTGCCGTCGGGCGCCACGGCCTCGGCGACGAGACCCGGCGCGAGCCGGTCGATGCCCTGGTTGTGCAGCGAGTTGACCGCGATCTCGCTCGCCTCGGCGATGCGGTGCAGCCACCCGCCGCGGGTGATCCGCACGCTATGCGCCTTGCCGGTCCGCAGCCGCGGATTGGGCTGCATCGGGGTCGTGTGGTCCATCCGGTCCGGCAGGTCCTGCAACCGCTGGTGCA
>DATAPS010000344.1:0-3396 GCA_036265085.1 Acetobacteraceae bacterium
TGGGCGACGTACTGGTCCGGGCGCACCACCACGACGCAGCCCGCGGCGCGGTCGACGCCACGTAGGTCGAAGATGTCCTGCCCCGGTCGCCGGTTGGCGCAGAACACCTTCTCGTAGTCGCGCAGCCTATAGCGGCCCTTCGCGGGTAGGAGGAACGGGGGCATGGCGTCGAGGTCAAGGTCGCGGTGGCACTGCTGGAATATCGCGCGCAGATCGATCACCGCGTCGATGTCCGCGTCCGCCGGCGTGAACCGCCGCATCGGCGAGCGCGGCGCGCCGGCGAGGAAGTCACACAACGCGCGGATGCGCGCGCCCGGCGCTGCCGGGTCCTCGGCGGCGGCGAAGGCGTAGAGCCGCCACCGACCGTCCGCCCGCGCGACATGCCCAAGCTGAAGCTCGCGTACATCCGCGAGCCGCACGACTGGCGCGGAGTGAAACCGCCGCCCCACGGTCAGCCCCGTGGCGAGCTGCTGCCACGCCGCCGCGCCGGTCAGCAGCGCGGGTTGGTACTGCGTCTCCGTCCCCGCAGTGAAGCGGAGCTGGCGCGCGAGATAGCCCTGCAGCTCGGTGGGATCGACGCCCTCGCTCGCCGGGTCCGCGGGGTCCTTCAAGGGCGCGCTGAATATCGCCGCGAGCTTGCGATCGAAATCGATCAGCTCCTTCGCGACCGCCTGACGCTCCTCCGAATAAGTCCGCAGCAACGCGGGGGTGGCCTGCCCGCGCAGCACGGCGCTCAGCTTCCAGCCAAGATTGAAGGCGTCCTGCATGGAGACGTTCATCCCTTGCCCCGCCTTCGGGCTGTGCGTGTGGCAGGCATCGCCCGCAATGAACACGCGCGGAACCGCACCCGCTTCCGCCTCCGGCGCCAGATCGTCGAACCGCGCGCACAGCCGCTGGCCGATCTCATAGACCGACCACCACGCGATCTCCTTCACGTCCAGGCTGTAGGGGTGGAGGATACGGCGGGCTGCCGCGATCAGCCGCTCCGGCGTCACGTTGAGGTTCGCAACCCGCTCGCTGGCGGCGAGCCTGTCGAGCTCGATATAGATCCGGAACAGATACCCGCCCTCGCGCGGGATGATGAGGGCGCTGCCGTCATGCGCCGACTGGATCGCCGCCTTCAGCCGCACGTCGGGGAAATCCGTGACGGCCAGCACGTCCATCACGCCCCAGGCCTGGTTCGCGGAGTCGCCCTCCAGCGTCAGGCCGAGCGCTCGCCGCACCGCGCTGCGAGCACCGTCGCAGCCGACCACATAGCGGGCGCGCACCGTTTCGGGCTCTCCCTCGTGGCCTGGATCGAGCCGCTCCAGCCGCACCGCCACCTTCGCATCCGGGTCGGCAGGGATCGCGAGGTCGATCAGGCGGCATGCATAGTCGGGCTCGAGGCGCGTGGGCGCGTTCCGCATGACGGCGAGGTAGTGGTCGTGCACGCGCGCCTGGTTGAGGATCACGTGCGGAAATTCCGAAATCCCGTCTTCCGTGTCGCGGATCCGGTTGCTGCGGACGATGGTGTCGCGCCGCGTCTCATCGGGCTCCCAGAACGCGAATTCGTTGACCCAATACGCTTCGCGCATGACGTGCCCGGCGAACCCGAACGCCTCGAACATCTCCATCGTTCGGCAGGCGATCCCGTCCGCCTGACCGAGCTGCAACGGCCCCGGCTTCTGCTCGACGATCCGCGTCGCGATCTCCGGCCAGGACGCTAGCTGCGCCGCGAGCGTCAGCCCGGCGGGACCGCATCCGACAATGAGGACATCGACCTCAGACGGCCGCGCGCCGCCTGCGCGCGCGGCCGCGCAGCGCGGATCCGGTTCCGAAATGTCCGGATCGCCCAGCCGAAACCCGTCAAGATGGAACTGCATCGTGCCTCCCCCGTGTGCGGGGATCGACTCTGCCACGGCGGCGGGCGCGAGACGTGGACTTTTACTGCGCGCGGGAAAAGGTTCGCCCCGGTCGGCCAAGCCCGCGCCGCGATCCACGTCCCCCCCATTCCGGTCGCGTGGCGACGGCGAGCCAGCTGGATCGCCGCCATTCTCGCGATCACGGAAAACGCCGAGTGGGATCGGCCGCCGATCTCAGAGCAAACCAAGCAACGTCAAAACTGAGACGAGAGACTTGCCGAGTATGCCTCTCGTCGCAGGCCATGGAACGGCAGCGAACCGGTCGAACTCTGGCCTGACCCGCCCATCTCGCGCCACGTATGTCGACACGCAGGTCAGTAGTTTCGGGTCCGGCATGTGCACGACACGCCACTCGAACAGCGCAAGATCCTTTTCGCGCCGGTAGGCGTGGACGCCAAGATCGTTCAGGTCGGCAGGGTCGACGACCAGCCCGGTCTCCTCGCGCAGCTCGCGGACCGCAGCGTCCACCGCGTCTTCACCCGCCTGGACGAGGCCCTTGGGGATGTCCCATCGAGGCGATCCGGTCGCGTGCCCGACGAGCACCCGCTCGCCGTCGGTCACCAGCACGCCAGCACTGAGCGACTTCATCGAACGTTCCCGGATACCCCCGGAGTGCGTCATCGTTTCCGTCGACCGGCTCCGGTGCTCTTCGCAGTCGCGTCCGGTCGCTCGACCGCCGGCCCATCGCCGGCCGCGCTCACCGATCTGCGGAACGCCTGCCGCGCCACGAGGTGAAGGACGTCCGCGACACCCTCGGGGGCTGCGATCATGTGCGCCAGCGCCGATCTGCCGCCGCGAAAATGTGCCTCACTCCGATCTGTCAGCCACGTTCTGATGTCGCCCCCGAGCGCATCGCTGTAAAGGCGGTCGATCGTCCGCAGCTGCTGGAATACCGAAACCTGACCGCCTGTAAGGCGAAACCGGGGCCGCGTGCCTTTCGCCGTAAGCGGTGGGCCGCCGATCAGGCGCAGTGCGTCGGTGTCCGCGACGCCCCACCGGTCCATCAACGCCCAGAACGCCGCGCCGGTCACGCTCTTGCCGCCGGTCTCGCTTCGCCTGTTGGATGAATGGCGCTTCAGCGTCGAGGGACCCTCGGGTCGCGTTGTTCGGGCTGCAGTATAGATCATCGGTTGACCCCCTTATGGCCCATCCGCCGACGCCTCCGGCCCGATCAGCAAGGACCCGGCGCCGCTGCCATCGGTAACCCTGAGCAATATCGATGCGGCCGCGCGTGCTCTCGCGCATGGTGCCGCGCCTCGCCGCGCGATGCGCGGAAAGGCTGCCACAATCGGGCGAGGCCGGGTGGCGGCGCGGCGTCGCGCGCTCACTCCAGGAGCGGGTGGGCCAGGAGTGGCTGCCCGTAGCGGGTGAGATAGAAGCGGAACGGCCGATCGCGGGTCCCGGTGAACGGCGGCGGGTCCCAGGGCGGCGGCGGCAGGCCGGCGGCGGTGGCGGCCTTCTCGGCTTCCACCATCCGGGCGTGGGCGGCCCAGTC
>DATAPS010000345.1:0-4857 GCA_036265085.1 Acetobacteraceae bacterium
GCCGCGGCGAGTTCCGTCGGCAGCGGGAATATGAACTGCGCCTCGTTCGTCTGCAGCATCGCGATGCGGCTGCCGCTCTCCGGCACGCTGCGGATTGTGATGCTGTCCACCTTCGGCACGCCCGGCTTCCAGTAATCGGGATTCTTGACGACCTTGAACGTGTCCGGGCTCGCCCAGCTCTGGAACGTGTACGGACCAGTGCCGACCGGATGGCGCATCAGCTCCGTGCCGTATTTCTCGATCGACGCGGCGCTGTGGATCGCCGCAGCCGGGTGCGCCATCGTGTTCACCCAGGCGCCGAACGGCGTCTTCAGCGTCATCTTCACGGTGTACGGGTCGATGATGTCGATTGTCTTGAGGGGGTCGAACAGGCTCGCGCGCTTGAGATGGTTCTGCGGGTTGAGCAGCCGCTCGAAATTCGCCTTCACCGATGTTGCGTCGAACGGCGTGCCGTCGGAGAACTTGACGCCTTCGCGAAGATGGAACGTGAACTCCATCGCATCTTCGCTCGCGTCGACGCTGGTCGCGAGCACGGGATGGATCTTCATGTCCTTATCGAAGCCGAACAGGCCCTGGTACATCGTCCGCGTCGCGGTCAGCGACAGGTTGTCGTTCAGGTCCTGCGGATCGAGTCCGACGATGTTGGCGTCGAGCGCCACCGTCACGTCCTTGGCGGCACGCACGCCGGTGCTGAAGCACAGCAGCGCGGCGAGGGAAGCGGAAGCGAGCAGGCGGGTCATTCGGAACTCTCCTGTCAGTAAAGCCCGCCGACGCGGTGGCGGGCGACGAAATGATCCGGGCCGACTTGGACGAGCGGCGCGACGGTCGGCGGGTCGTCACGGCGGCGGATCGGGCTCGGCACTTCGCTGTCGTCGAGCTCGACTTGACGATTGCGGCGCAACGGGTCGGGCACCGGCACCGCCGACAGCAGGCGGCGGGTATAGGGATGCTGCGGATCGCCGAGCACGGCCTGACGCGGGCCGATCTCGACGATCTGGCCGAGATACATGACCGCGACGCGATGACTGACCTGCTCCACGACCGCCATGTCATGAGATATGAACAGGAACGCGAGCCCGAGACTAGCTTGCAGTTCCATCAGCAGTTCAACGATCTGCGCGCGAATGGAGACGTCGAGCGCCGCCACCGCCTCGTCGGCGATGACCAGTGCCGGTTCGGAGGCGAGTGCCCGCGCGATGCACACGCGCTGCCGCTGACCGCCGGAAAGCTCATGCGGATAGCGCGCGCCGAAATGCGGCGGCAGGCCCACCTGCCGGAGCAGCGATTCCACGCGGGCGCGCACCCCGTCGCCCTCCGCCAGCTTGTGCGTGATGATCGGCTCCGAGATGGAGAATCCGACCGTGAGCCGTGGATCGAGCGAGGCGAACGGGTCCTGGAAGACATATTGCACTCGGCGCCGCAGCTTCGCCTCGTGCACCGCGTCGAGCCTGGTGACGTCGGTACCCTCGACGACGATCTCCCCGGATTGCGGCTGCTCTAGACGGATGATGCTGCGCCCGGTCGTCGACTTGCCGCAGCCGGATTCGCCGACGAGCCCGAGCGTCTCGCCGTGGCGAACCTCGAAGCTGACGTGCTCGACCGCATGGATGTACGCGATGGTGCGCCCGAAAGCGCCGGTGACCGGAAAGCGGGTGGTCAGATTGTCGAGTGAGACCACTGGCGGCTCGTCCTGCCGCACCGTCGGCGGCGGCGGCGTGTTCGTGCGGCTGCCGAGGACCGGCACCGCCTCCAGCAGCATCTTCGTGTAAGGGTCGCGTGGGGCGGCAAAGATCTCGTGGACCTCGCCGGTCTCGACCACGCCGCCCGCGCGCATCACGACCACACGGTCTGCGATCTCGGCGACGACGCCCATATCATGGGTGATGAACAGGATGCCCATGCCGAGCTCCGCCTGTAGCGCACGGATCAGCCGTAGCACCTGCGCCTGCACGGTCACGTCGAGCGCAGTGGTCGGCTCGTCGGCGATGAGCAAGCGCGGGCGGCAGGAGAGTGCGATCGCGATCATCGCGCGCTGGCGCATTCCGCCCGAGAGCTGAAACGGATAGCGCCGAAGCATTCGCCCCGCTTCGGGGATGCGCACCAGCTCCAGCGTTCGTTTGGCCTCCGCGAGTGCCGCGGAATGGCCGAGTCCCTGATGCAGCATCACCGCCTCGGCGATCTGGTCGCCGATGCGAATGACCGGGTTGAGCGAGGTCATCGGCTCCTGGAAGACCATCGCGATCTCCCCGCCCCTCAACTGCCGCATCACCTCCGCCGGCTCGCGCAGAACGTCGCGTTCGGCGCCATCGCGGTCGATGTAGCTGATCCGTCCCGAGGTGATCCGTCCGCCTGCGTAGTCGATCAGCCGCGTTACCGCGAGCGCAGTAACTGACTTCCCCGAGCCGGATTCGCCCACGACGGCCACGGTTTCCCCCGCCGCGACGCGGAACCCCACGTCGCGCACGACGGTGATTGGACGCCGTTCGCCGGGGAAGGCGATCGACAGCCCCTCGAGGTCGAGCAGCCGAGTTGCTGTCATCGCAGCTGGAAGCCGAGCTTTCCTAACGCCTCACGCATGCGGTGACGCCCGGTCAGGGAAGCCGGCGTCCGGACGCGCTCGACGACCTTCCGGCTCCAGACGTCGCCGTCCATTCGCTGCACAGCCTGAAACGTTCTCATCGCCTCGTCGTAGCCGGCAACCGCATCGGGCGACGCGGCACCGTGCCTGTAGGTTTCGCGATGGAGCACCACAGCCTGCGGGAGACGCGGCTTCACGTCGGTGGGGATCGCGGGATCGGGGTATCCGACGCACAAGCCGAACAGCGGCATCACGCGGGCCGGCAAGTCCAGCTCGGCGGCAACCGCTTCGATGTCGTTGCGCACCGCGCCAATGTAAACGGCGCCGAGCCCGAGGCCTTCGAGCGCGACCGTCGCGTTTTGCGCTGCCAGCGCCGCATCCACCATCGCGACAACCAGCAGTTCGAGATAGTCGAGCCCTTCGACGGCGACGCCGCTACGCTCTGCGATCGCGCCGAGCCGCGCGAGATCCGCGAGCCAGACGAGGAACAGCGGCGCCTGCACGATGTGTTTCTGATTGGCGGCGATCGCGGCGAGCCGCGCCTTGCGCGTTCGATCCTCGACCGCGATTACGCTCCAGGTCTGCAGGTTGGAGGACGAGGACGCCGACTGCGCGGCGGCGACCAGCGTCTCCAACGTCCCGGGGGGCAGCGGGTCGGGCAGATAGGCACGGACGGAACGGTGGCGCAGCAGCGTGTCGAGCACCGCGTTCCATGCCGGAGGACTCGCCGCGGGCGCAGCGTGATAGCGGGCGTGCAGTGCTGCCGCGCTCGTGTGATCGAGGCCGGCGGGTGGGGTCAGGCTGTCGGGCGGCACGCTGGATTCCTCGATGACGCACAGACCCAGGGGATTATTGCACCTCGAAACCGGCGTCAAAACGGCACGTCTCGTCGAACGCCGCTCACCGGTTCCCAACCGTCGGCGCCGACCAGTGCACCGACGGATCAGGCGGCCCCGTGGTCGTCGGCACGCCGTCGAACAAGTCGCGGAGGAAACCCGGCGCAAGCGTCGCCAGCGGATTGACCGCGACATTCGGCGAGGCGAGCGGTCCGGTGACGGTATAGGTCGCGGCGAAAAGCCCGCCGCCCTTTTCGGGGCTGAATATTTGGCCGATCACCGGAATGCGGCCGAGCAGCGAGTTGAAGAAGTAGGCGGGCACCACTGTGCCTTTCACGTCGGCGGTGCGGCGCGCCAGATTAACCTGTCCTTCCGCCGTGAACCCGAGCGAGCTACTGGAGGCGCGCGCGTTCTGCAGGGTGAGCACGTCGCCCGCCCAGCGGAAGGGCACGATGAGGCGGCCGAAGTTCAGGCCGGGGCCGGACATTGCATCAAAAAGTCCATACAGCGTCATGGCCTGCAACACCTTGCCCAGCGCTGGTGCCCCCTTGATGCTGAACTGGCTGATCTCGGCCGTGCCGGTCAGCGGGTGGTCCGCTCTGGCATCGTCATAGCTCCCCTCCACCGTCATCGTCCCGCCGCTCATGTCATCCATGATATCGAGAATATCGAGCAGCCCGCCGGCATCGGCGGCGCTTCCGCTGAGCCGGCGCGTGTTGCCCTCGGGGACGAGCGCGAGGCGGAACGGTGACCTGCCGTGGGTCAGGCCGTCGACCCGGGCGCTGCGCGTCAGGCGTCCGTCGTTGTCGATGTCCCCGGTCACGTCCGAAGCGAACCGTCCTTCGCCTGTCAGCACCCGTCCGAACTTGATGGTCGCGCGAAACGGCGTGCCAGGGCCCTGGTCCTCGGGACGCGGCTGCGGCGTCTTTCCCGTCCCCGGGCGGAACAGGGACGAGAGATCGATGCTCGTCCCCTCGGCCGAGATCGCGTAGGCGTCCCCGCTGTGATCGGGGAAGCGAACGTCGCCGTGAAAATCGGTGGTCTCCCCGATCTTCACGCGCTGCAGCCGGAGCAGGTTGGGGCGGCCGTTCGACGTGTCCGCGGTGCCTTGCACGTCGATGCCATCACCGGACAAGCTGAGGCGCGAGATCCCGGAAATGCGGTCGTGATCGAGCAGCGCCACGACCTCCCCCTTCGCGCCCGCGCCGGGCCTCTTGTGATAGCCGAACCGGTCCATCGTGATCGACATGCGGGTGAGATCCGCCGCCGCGTCGATTTCCCCGGCGCCATCACGGCGGCTGAGATAGGTGACGCGCAGAGCGGCGGATCCAGCGGCAAATCCGCCGATGTCGACGCCGTTCGCCGCGAGCTGTTTTTCGTCCGCCGTACCGGAGGCCGTGACCTTGGTGATCACGTCGGTCGGCGGCCCGCCGCGGAAATTCA
>DATAPS010000346.1:0-6054 GCA_036265085.1 Acetobacteraceae bacterium
CCGGAGGCCGCGAAGAAGCTGCTCGCGGAGGCGGGCTATCCCGACGGGTTCGAGACCGATCTGTGGGCCATGCCGGTGCAGCGGCCGTACAACCCCGATGCGCGGCGGATCGCGGAGCTGATGCAGTCCGATCTCGCCAAGGTCGGGATCAGGGCGAAGATCGTCACCTACGAGTGGGGCGAGTACCGCAAGCGCGTCGCGAACGGCGACCACATGATGGCGGAGCTCGGCTGGACCGGCGACAACGGCGACCCCGACAATTTCTTCTACACGCTCGCCAGCTGCGCCGCGGCGCGTCCCGGCGGCGGCGGCGCGACGAAGTGGTGCAACAAGGACTTCGATGGCGTCGTCACCAAGGCCGCGCAGATCACCAGCCAGGCGGAGCGCACCAAGCTCTACCGGCAGGCGCAGGTCATCATGCATGACGATGCGCCGTACTACCTGATCGCGCATTCGATCGTGTATCTGCCGATGCGCAAGAACGTGGTCGGCTACAAGATGAGCCCATTCGGCGGCCATCAGTTCGAGAACGTCGACCTGCAGTAGTGCTGCGGTTCCTCCTGCGACGGGTCGGGCTCGTCATCCCGACCTTCGTCGCGGTCACCTTCCTGAGCTTCCTGCTGATCCATCTCGTCCCCGGCGACCCGATCGAGGTGCGCGCCGGGGAACGCGGCATCGACCCGCAGCGGCTCGCGCTGCTGCGGCACGAATACGGGCTCGATCAGCCGCTCTGGAAGCAGTTCCTGCGATACGAAGGGCAAGTCGCCAGCGGCGACCTCGGCGTCTCCGTCGTCACGCGCGAGCCGGTTTGGAACGAATTCACGACCCTCTTTCCGGCGACGCTCGAGCTCGCGACCTGTGCGATCCTGTTCGCGATCCTCGTCGGCATTCCGCTCGGCGTGATCGCGGCGGTGAAGCGCGGCTCCGCCTATGATTACGGGCTGATGGGATTGTCGGTCACCGGCGCCTCCATGCCGATCTTCTGGTGGGGGCTGATGGCGATCCTGATCTTCTCGGTGGCGCTCGGGTGGACGCCGGTTTCGGGGCGGATCAGCGACCAGTTCTACGTCGAGCAGTGGTCGGGATTCATGCTGATCGACGCGTGGTATTCCGACGACAAGGGCGCGTTCGCGTCTGCGGTGAGTCACCTGATCCTGCCAACGATCGTGCTCGGCACGGTCCCGCTCGCTACGATCGCGCGCATGACGCGCTCCGCGATGCTGGAAGTGCTGTCCGAGGATTACATCCGCACTGCCCGGGCGAAGGGAATGGCGCCCCGGCGCGTCGTCGTCATCCACGCCCTGCGCAACGCGCTGATTCCCGTCGTCACTGTCCTCGGCTTGCAGGTCGGCGGCCTGCTCGGCGGCGCGATCCTGACCGAGACGATCTTCGCGTGGCCCGGCGTCGGGCACTGGCTTGTGGAGAGCATCCAGCGGCGCGACTATCCCGTATTGCAGGGGGGGACGCTGCTGATCGCGACGCTGGTGATCCTGGTCAATCTCAGCGTCGATGTCGCGTATGGCTATCTCAACCCGCGGATCCGGCGCTGATGTCGGGCGTTGAGAACATCGTCACAGTGCCGATCGCCGCGGAAGCGCCGCCGGGCAGCCTTCGCCTGTTCTGGAAGGCGTTCGCCGAAAACCGCGGCGCGGTGGGCGGGCTCTGCGTCCTCGTGCTGCTCGTCCTTGCCGCAGTGTTCGCGGATGTCGTCGCCCCGCACTCCCCGATCGAGCAATTCCGCGATCACTTCCTCACCCCGCCGATTTGGCAGGCGGGCGGCGACCCCACGTTCCCGCTCGGCACGGACGACGTCGGCCGAGACATGCTCTCACGGCTGATCTATGGCGCACGGCTCTCGCTGATCATCGGCTTCACCGTCGTTACGCTCTCGCTGACCACCGGCACCGTGCTCGGCCTGACCGCGGCTTTCGCGGGCGGCCTGATCGACATCACGCTGATGCGGTTGATGGACATCATCCTGGTGTTCCCGAGCCTATTGCTGGCGATCGTCATTGTCGCGATCCTCGGACCCAGCCTGTTCAACGCGACCTTCGCCGTGGCCGTCGTTCTCCTGCCAGGCTACACGCGCCTCGCCCGCGCATCGGCGCTATCGGAGCTCGCGCGCGATTATGTCGTCGCAACCCGCAGCGCAGGCGCGGGCAGGTTCCGGCTGATGTTCGACACCGTGCTGCCGAACTGCATGGCGCCCTTGATCGTGCAGGCCTCGCTCGGCTTCTCCGGTGCGATCCTCGATGCCGCCGCACTCGGGTTCCTCGGACTGGGGGCGCAGCCGCCGACGCCGGAATGGGGCACCATGCTCGCGGGCGCGCTGCAATTCTATCAGCGCGCGTGGTGGGTGCTGACGTTCCCCGGCTTGGCGATCCTGATCACGGTGCTCGCCTTCAACCTCGTCGGCGACGGGCTGCGCGACGCGCTCGATCCGAAGCTGCGACGCTGATGGCGCTCCTGGAAATCCGCAATCTCGCCGTCGAGTTCGCGACCGCCCGCGGCCGGTTTCGCGCCGTCGAGGGCATCGATATCGACGTCGACGAATCCGAGGTGCTGTGCATCGTCGGCGAATCCGGCTCGGGCAAAAGCGTCGCGATGCTCGCCGTGATGGGGCTGATCGCGTTCCCCGGCCGCGTCACCGCCGACGTGATGCGGTTCGGCGGCACCGATCTGCTCGGTCTGTCTCCCCGCCAGCGCCGCCACGTTGTCGGCAAGGACATCGCGATGGTGTTCCAGGAACCGATGACGTCGCTCAACCCGTGCTACCCGGTCGGGTGGCAGATCGGCGAGGCGTTGCGCGTGCACCGCGCCGTGCCGCGCAGGAAGGTCCGGGCGCGCGTGGTGCAATTGCTTGAGCAGGTCGGCATCCCAAGTCCGGCGACCCGCCTGCGCGCCTTCCCGCACCAGCTTTCCGGCGGCATGAATCAGCGCGTCATGATCGCGATGGCGATCGCCTGCAATCCGCGCGTGCTGATCGCCGACGAGCCGACGACCGCGCTCGACGTGACCATCCAGAAGCAGATCCTCGATCTGCTCGTCGCGCTGCAGCGCGAGCACAGGATGGCGCTCGTTCTCATCACGCACGACATGGGCGTGGTCGCCGAGACCGCGCATCGCGTGCAGGTCATGTACGCCGGCCAGACCGTGGAGACACAGGCCACCGACAGCCTGTTCGCGGCGCCCCGCCATCCCTACACGGCCGCATTGCTCGACGCGCTTCCCGAGCGTGCGCGGGGCAGGGCGCGCCTGCCGACAATTCCCGGCGTCGTGCCCGGCATCGACGATCGTCCGTCCGGCTGCCTCTTCCAACCGCGCTGCGCCTTTGCAACACCGCATTGCGTCGCCGTGCGGCCGGCGCTCGCCGAGGTGCCGGGCGGCCGGTCGCGCTGCCATTACTGGCTCGACGATGCTGGCCATCCGACCGGCCACGACCGGGCCGTCGCGGCATGAGCGAAGCGCTGATGGAGGCGCGAGACGTGCGCCTTCATTATCCGGTGGGACGCGGACTGTTCGCGAAGCCTGGCATCGTGCGTGCAGTCGATGGCGTGTCCTTCACGCTGCGCGTCGGCAGGACGCTCGCGGTCGTCGGCGAGTCCGGCTGCGGCAAGTCGACGCTCGGGCGGCTCGCGACACTGCTCGAGGAGCCCACCGACGGCGATTTGCTGGTGGACGGGCGCGCGACCGTTGGCGTCGATGCGGCGACGCGGCGGAAACTGCGGCTCTCCGTGCAGATGGTGTTCCAAAACCCATACGGTTCGCTCAACCCGCGCAAGACGGTCGGCGCGATCCTCGAAGAGCCGCTCGCCATCAACAGGCGCGGCGACAAACGTGCGCGGCAGGATGCGGCGCGTGCGATGATGGCGAAGGTCGGGCTGCGGCAGGACCAGTACGGCCGCTATCCCCACATGTTCTCCGGCGGCCAGCGCCAGCGAATCGCGATCGCCCGCGCGCTCATGCTCAATCCGCGCGTGGTGGTCGCCGACGAGCCGGTGTCCGCGCTCGACGTTTCGATCCAGGCGCAGGTGCTGAACCTGATGATGGACCTGCGGGACGAGTTCCATCTCGCCTACCTGTTCATCTCGCACGACCTCTCCGTGGTGCGTCACATCGCACACGACGTGATGGTGATGTATCTCGGCCGCCCGGTGGAGCAGGCGCCGAAGGAGAGCCTGTTCGCCAACCCGCGCCATCCCTACACGCGCGTTCTGCTCGCCGCGACGCCGTCGGTCGATCCGGCGCATCGCACGACGGCGATCGCGGTGAAAGGCGAGCTGCCGTCCCCGCTCGCGCCGCCGCCAGGCTGCGTGTTCGCGTCGCGCTGCCCGTACGTGCAGGACCGCTGCACGGCGGAGCGGCCGGAGTTGCGGGCCGTGCAGGGGCACCAGGTCGCGTGCCATTTCGCGGAGACCGTTTGATGGCCGGACTCGATCCCACCACCGACCGCGTGCTGATCACCGGCGCCGCAGGCTCGATCGGCACCGCGCTCCGCCATGGATTGCGGGCCGAGTGGCAGCATCTACGGCTCACCGACGCACGGCCGATTGAAGATCTCGTTCACAACGAGGAAGCGGTCACGGCCGACGTCACGGATCGGGCGGCGGTCGAGGCGATGATGCGCGACGTTCGCGCCGTCGTTCATCTGGCCGGCGTTGGCGGCCCGTACCATCTGGAAGATCTGTTCCGCGTCAACGCGCGCGGTCTGTTCGATGTGTTCGAGTCAGCGCGCCTCGCCGGCGTGAAACGCATTGTCTTCGCCAGCAGCAATCACGCGTTCGGCTCTTATCCGATCGCCGAGCGTGTCTCGCCCGCCATGCCGCCGCGGCCCGACAGCCTGTACGGCGTGTTCAAGGTGCTCGGCGAGACGATGCTGCGCTACTACTGCGATCGCCACGGGATCGCGTCAGTTTCGCTCCGCATCGGAACCTATCGCCCGCTGCCGATCGACCAGCGCTCGCTCGCCACTTGGCTGAGCCCGGCGGATGCGGTGCAGCTCGTCGACCTGTCGCTCAAACATCCAGATCCCGGCTGCCTCGTCGTCAACGGCTACTCGAACAACACGCGGCTCAAGACGCATGACCCGAACTGGGCGACACTCGGGTATCGCCCGCGCGACAATGCCGAGGATCATCGCGAGATGCTGCGCGCGAAAGGGATCGACGTGGACGCGACGGACCGGGAAGAGTGGGAGTGGACGGAGCACGGCGGCTCGTTCGCACGCGGCACCGAGCGGCCTTCCGGCAGGACGTGATTGCCCTGGAGAGGATCGTCCACGAGAACGACCGGCAGATGCTTCGAGTGAAAGTCAAATCGTGTGACATCAACGGAGCGTACGTGGTGCGTTATGGTCCCCGGTGGTCGCGGCTGCGCTGAGACTAGCATCGCGTCGCCATGGAACGACTCGTTTCGTTCGGCGAGCTGGTCCTCGCAGGGTGGGTCGGCTCGTTTAGCTCCGGCGAGCGGACCTTCCGAACTTCGGTTCGGGGTGGAACGTGAAAGCGTGCTGCTGCGTCGCTAGTCGACAGCTCCAGCTGCCAGCTAGAAGCTTGGCGTTTCAGTGGATCGCAGGTGGGCGCCCGTATGCCGCAAGGAAGACGCGGACGCTTTGCGTCAGATGCCGCTGCCGCTCAGTTGCCGAGAGATGCACTGCACCGAAGAACATCGCGCGATTGACCGGATCGCCCATCACGAGCCAGTTGAACTGGGTGGCGGCGATCATCGGTTCGTCCACCATCAGGAGCTGGCGATCGGTCCAGCGCTGCAGCGCCGCGGCGAGACCGGCGATGGCTCGCCCGGGCCCGCCTTCGTAGAGCGCGCGTCCCAGCTCCGGGAAGCGATCTGTCTCAGAGATGACGAGGCGGCGCAGCCGGAGCAGCTTTGGGGCTAAGGCGATGTCGAGCAGCCGTTCACCATGGCCCATGAGCGCGTCGATAACGTCGGCCTCGGTCTCGGGGTCCCGCATCTCGACCTGGACTCGATCTGAACCCTGTCTCGTCATGTCCTGCACGACGGCGACGAAGAGTGCGGCCTTGCTTTCGAACTGCTTGT
>DATAPS010000347.1:0-8048 GCA_036265085.1 Acetobacteraceae bacterium
GGCCGCCGATGCGGCGGAGCGGCAAGGCCTGCGGCGCGCCGTGCCGGCCGAGGCCGCCCGGGCCTGAACCAGCCCTGTCGCGGTCTTCGGGCGGCACAGTCTCGATACCGAAACCTCGGGCGGGCCAGCGTATATCGGGTGCTGGCGAAGAGCGTTGGGTAGCTTGATGAAGATGCTGATCAACTGTCGCTCAGCGGAGCTGCCATCCGGCGCAACCTCGATAAGCCGCCCGGCAACCGCGACAGGGGACACCCAGGATGCTTTTGGAACACGGCGGACGCTCACCACAGGTTCACCCCACAACCCGGGTCGCGGCCAATGCTACGCTGTGCGGCGACGTCAGCATCGGCTCGAACTGCTCGATTGGTTTCGGAGCAGTGCTTACGGCGGAGAGCGGTCCGATCACGATCGGCGCCAACTGCGTGATAATGGACACTGCGGTGCTGCGCGGAATTCGCGGCGCGCCACTCATTCTCGGCAACAACGTCCTGGTCGGGCCCCGTGCATACCTGACGGGCTGCAGCATTGAAGACGAGGCATTCCTGGCGACCGGCTGCACCGTGTTCAACGGAGCCCGGGTTGGCCGCGGCGCGGAAGTTCGGATCAATGGCATCGTCCACATCCGCACAGTGCTGGCCCCCTACACCACTGTGCCTCTGGGCTGGATCGCGGTAGGCGATCCAGCCCAGATCCTGCCGCCTGACCGGCACGACGACATCTGGGCCGTGCAGAAGACACTCGACTTTCCGGGCTACGTCTTCGCTGTGGAGCGACCCCCGGAAGGTCAGACGATCATGCCTGACGTCATGCCTCGTTACGCGCGCTCCCTGGCGCGCCGGCACGCGGAAGATCGGCCAGCAGATCCGGGTGGGTCGGTGCCAGCACCAAGAAACACCTGACATTTCCCGAAAGTCAGCTTGGTGTCGCCAGCCGTCGGGCCCGCGGCAGAGACCACTCAATTCGATGCTGGCCCTTCCAGACTTTGAATGTCGCGGCCTTGATCGGCCGGGATGGCGTGCGCGAGGACGTAGCCTCGCTCTGATCGCCACAGCCTTGTAATCCGATCAGCGGCCCACCCCAGTCCCATTGCCGTCGTCAAGCGCCGGACCTGAGACTTTCGTGGACATCGACGAGGTCCCCGAGTTGCCTGCCTTTCAGGCCGGCCCCGGCAAAACCTCCAGCAATCGAGCAGGCTGGACTGAGACCTCCCCGGTAAACGGTCGGTCGTACGCGAGGACCAGAACTACCGACGCGGCTACTCCGGTCGCGCAGATTGCAAGCGTAATCGCGGAGGCAAGCCGATTGTCGCATTGGAGAAGTGCGAGGGTCACAAATACGCAGACGACCTGCAAGAATAAGCATCCCCACTTGGCGAAACCCACTTGCGATCGGCTGATGATGATCCGCTGTCGGCGCGCGTCTAGTGCGTGTTCGAGTGCGCTGACAATCTCTCGCTGTGCGATCTGTTCACCTGACGTATTCGACGGCAAGGAGAGGGATAACCGTATCGCCTCAGCGAGCGGGCGTGGTGTGAGGCTCAGCGTCGCGGTGCGCCGGGCCATCATCGGCCATTCCCGAGTGGCGGCCTCTTCGATGTGATCGCGGACGAGGGAGCGCAGACGCAATTCGTGTTCTCCCGGGAAACTCGACGCCAGGATGATAACGCTTCTCAGAGCGCTGGCCTCGTTCGCAACTGCTGCCTCGGCCTGTCCGACGTCGGTCCACACTTGAAGAGCGGTGAACCCGATGAAAAGGCCGAAGATGATGCCGACCGGCGATAGCAGGCCCGGCGGGATGGCCTTGAACGCATCGGCCCGCTCGCCACCCGCGAGGACCAGAACGACGAGATAGACTGCAAACGCTGTCAGGTAGGTAAACCCGAAAACGGCAACTGTCATCCACACTAGCGGGAGGCCGTGCACCCAGTCGCTCATGTCTCGTCCCCGTAGATCCCCGATATCAGGTCAGTTATTACTACAGCCGTAGGGACGGTGGTGGGCGCAACGGGTCAGCGCAAGGGAGCCGCCGGAGGGACTGTTCAGATATCTGCGTCGTCAGTCAATCGAGCTCGATCACGGGCGCGTTCAGGCGTGCGAGCTCGCGCTGGGCGAGGTCGAGCGCATCGCTTCTGGGCAAGGAATATCGTCGTTGCACAAGCGGGCAGATCGACGTTATTTGCACGCGACGAACGCGGCGATGGCGTCGCGGATGGGCCGTGATACCGCCCTACCCCACAGGCCCGAACCTGCCCTGCCCCAGCGGCGGCCGCGCTGAAAACTTCAGGAACAAGAAACGGACGATATATCAGATCCGGAACGGAAGCCGCGTCGGCGTCGGCGCGCCGCATCCGCCGTACCATTCTCGCCGGGCTGGCGCCGCGCTTCCGGGCGCGTCCGGACGAACCGACTTGCCTCTGGTCCTGATCGGTCCGATAGGTGATTGTGCCTGCCCAGAATGCCCAATTTCTCGACTACGCAAATTTTCCAGAATGCCCAATTGCCCGGAATGCCCAATGAGGAGCGCCCTGTGACCGACACCGCCATGCTCGACCGCATCCGCGGGATGCACCCCGAGCTCACCGCCATCCGCCGCGACATCCACGCCCATCCGGAGCTCGGGATGGAGGAAGTCCGCACGTCCGCGATCGTCGCCGCCAAGCTGCGCGAATACGGCGTGCAGGAGATCGTCGAGGGCGTCGGCGAGACCGGGGTGGTCGCCACCATCCGCGGCAAGCGACCCGGCCAGCGCGCCATTGGCCTGCGCGCCGACATGGACGCGCTCGCCATCCACGAGCAGACCGGGCTTTCCTACGCCTCGCAGAACCAGGGCAAGATGCATGCCTGCGGCCATGACGGCCACACCGCCATGCTGCTCGGCGCGGCACGCTATCTCGCGGGGAATCCGGATTTCGGCGGCACCGTCCACCTGATCTTCCAGCCCGCCGAGGAAGGCCGCGGCGGCGCGAAGGCGATGCTGAAGGACGGGCTGTTCGACCGCTTCCCCTGCGACGCCGTCTACGGCCTGCACAACGGGCCGGGGATGGAGGCGCACAAGATCGGCACCTGCGTCGGCCCGATGCTCGCCGCCTCGGGGCGCTTCGGCGTCACCTTCCGCGGCACCGGCGGCCATGGCGGCTCCTCGCCACATCTCGCCACGGACGCAACGATGGTGCAGGCGCATTTCGTGCTGGGGCTGCAGGGCATCGTCGGCCGCAACGTGCCGCCGATGGAAACCGCGGTGATCAGCGTCGGGCACATCAACGGCGGCCAGAGGGAGAGCCTCAACGTCATCCCATCCGACGTGTTCGTCGGCGGCACGGTGCGCTGCTTCAACACCGACGTGGAGGAGATGCTCGGCAAGCGCATCGAGGAGCTCGCCCAGACCCTCGCCCGCGCCTACGGCTGCACCGCCGAGGTCGAGGTGAAGTGGGGCACGCCGCCGCTGGTCAATTCCGAAGAGCACGCGAAGGTCGTCGCCGAAGCCGCGCGCCGCGTGGTCGGCGACGAAAAGGTCGATCCCGCGATCCCGCCGATCACCGGTGGCGAGGATTTCGCCTTCATGATGCAGGCGCGTCCCGGCGCCTTCATATTCCTCGGCAACGGCGTCGCCCCCGACGGCAGCTTTCACACCGTCCATACGCCGAAATACGACTTCAATGACGAGATCATCCCGACCGGCGTCGCTTACTGGGTGAGCCTGGTGCAGCAGGAACTCGGCTCGCCGTAGCCATCGGTCACCGCCGACCGAACAGCCGTTCCAGCTCCGCCCGGGACAGCTTCAGGAACGTCGGTCGGCCGTGGCTGCACGTCGCCGCCCGGGGCGTCGCCTCCATCTGCCGGAGCAGCGCGTCCATCTCGGGGGCGGCGAGCCGCCGCCCGGCGCGGATGCTCCCGTGGCAGGCGAGGCGGGCGATCGCCGCATCGAGCTTCGCGTCGAGCGCCGTCGTCTCGTCCCAGGCGGCCAGCTCGTCGGCGAGGTCGCGCAGCAGCGGCGCGGGGTCCGGCGCACCGAGCACGGCGGGGATGGCGCGTATCAGGATCGCGCCAGGGCCGAACGCCTCGATCTCGAGCCCGAGCCGTTCCAACGCATTCGTATGCATCAGCAGCCGCCCCGCCTCGGAGGGTGTCATGTCCACCACTGCCGGCAGCAGCAGCGGCTGCCGTGCCACGCCGCCCTCCAGCAGCTGCACCCGCAACGCCTCGTGGGTCAGCCGCTCGTGCGCCGCGTGCTGGTCGACCAACACGAGACTGCCATCAGAGGCGACCGCGACGATGTAGGTATCGAGCACCTGCGCGAGGGGCGCCCCCAACGGAAACTCCGGTGTCGGCGTCTCCCCGACGGAGGCGAACACCCGGGCCGCCGGCGGCGCGCCAAAGGCCAGGCGCGGCTCGGCAAAGCCGCGATGAACGGGCGATCGCAGCGTCAGCGACGGTCGCGGCAGGGCGCTCGGAGCGGCCCGCCCGGCTCCGGCGGCGAGCGCATCGCGGATCGCGCCGATCACCATGCCGCGCACCGCCTCGGGGTCACGGAACCGCACCTCCGTCTTTGCCGGATGCACGTTCACGTCGACCTCCTCGGGCGGGATGTCCAGGAACAGCGCCACCACCGGATGCCGCGCGGGTGGGATCACGTCACGGAACGCCACCCGCACCGCCGTCCGCAGCACCGGGTCAGCCACCGGCCGCGCGTTCACCACCAGCGCCTGCGCCGCCTGCGTCGCCCGCGTGATGCTCGGCGCGGCGACGAACCCGCTCACGGCGGAGCCGCCGCGCGCGGACGACACCGGCATCAGCGCCGCCGCCACCTCGGGCCCGAACAGCCCCGCCACGCGCGCCGCCCGGTCCTGGCGCGGCAGGTCGAACAGCAGGCGCCCGTCGCTCTCCATCCGGAACGCCACGTCCGGCGCGGCCAGCGCGAGCCGCCGCACCGCGATCTCGGCGGCATCGCCCTCCGCCCGGGAGGATTTCAGGAATTTCCGCCGCGCCGGCGTCGCGTAGAACAGGTCGGCCACCACCACCCGCGTGCCCGGCGGTCCGGCGGCCGGCGTCAGCTCGCCGGCGACTCCGCCCTCGACCCGGATCGCCGCCGCCTCGCCGGTCCCGCGCGCCCGCGACGTGATGGCGAGCCGCGCCGCCGCGCCGATACTCGGCAGCGCCTCGCCGCGAAAGCCGAGCGTGGCGATCCGCACCAGATTCTCGTCCGCGAGCTTGGAGGTCGCGTGCCGCTGCACGGCGAGCGCCATATCGGCGGCCGCCATGCCGATGCCGTCGTCGGTCACCTCGATCCGCGCAATGCCGCCTTCCGCGATCGCCACCGCAATCCGCGTCGCGGCCGCATCCAGGGCATTCTCCACCAGTTCGCGCAGCGCGGCGGCCGGGCGCTCGATCACCTCGCCCGCGGCGATGCGGTTGATCGTGCGCTCCGACAACAAACGGATGCGGGCCGGCGCGGCGACAATGGGCGACTCGGCGTTCATCGCGACAGTCTAGCGTCATTCGCCGGGCGCGACCGCAACCTCTCGGCTTGGCGCTGATCCCGCGGCCGCACCGCCGTGCCGGACGCGGCGGTGCGGCCGCGGGCGGCCGATCACGCTACGCGGCAAGTCCTGCGACGAACGAATGCCATCATGCCGCCGATGCCAGCGACCAGCAGCAAGGCGGACCCCGGCTCGGGGATCGGCGTCAGGCTGCCGAACAGCCCGTCGGCTTCCTCCGCCACACCGGAAGTGAAATAGATCGCGTCTGTGCTGCCAGCCGCGCTCCCGTTGCCGGGCGTGAGTGCCCAGAGGTCGCCGATGACGAGCGGTTGGCCGTTCCCGCCCAGCAGATCGCCCACGAAGCTGTCGGTCGCGAGATCGAACGCGGT
Source organism: Acetobacteraceae bacterium (assembly GCA_036265085.1). Lineage (GTDB taxonomy): Bacteria > Pseudomonadota > Alphaproteobacteria > Acetobacterales > Acetobacteraceae > DATAPS01. The sequence goes on from DATAPS010000347.1 coordinate 5,866, forward strand.
GATCGTGCCATCTCCGAAATTGCCGACCAGGAGATCGCCCGCCAGATCACCGAAGCTGGCGGGCGCGATGGCCAATCCCCACGGCGAGTCGAGCTGTCCCCCGGAACCGATACGTGTCAGCCCGGTGCCATCGAGGTTGAACTGATCGACAAAGCCATTTCCGAGACCGGCCACGTCGTCGTGCTTGTCCGCGTCCTGCAACGCGAACGTTACGTACAGCTTGCCGTTCAGCGTCTGCACGTTGAACGGCGCATACCCGGCCGGCACGTTCGGGTCGGTGAAATTCCCCACGAGATGGAACGAGCTATCGTAGACTTCGACGCTACCGGAGTGGAAATTCGCAGCGTACAGCAAGCTCTGGCCTCCGGTGGTCGCGATTGCGAGGCCCTTGTAGACGGCGCCGCTGCCCCCGGCAGAGTTGGGGACCGCCAGAATGGAGTTGTTCCGATCCACGGCCGGCGACCAGCCGGAGATGGTGCCATCCTCGGTCGCGAAAATGAACGCCGACGAGCCCTACTTGACGACGCCGCCGATTGTCGCGGTGACGTCGAAGCCGCCGTTGCCATTGAAGACCTGACCCGTCGGCGTGGCGGTACCCGCCGGCTGCCCGGGCGGTGTGGCAATCGTCACCTCCGGTAACGTGCCGCCGAACAATGACTGCTTCGCGCCCGCGCCGTCGTAGAACGTTATAACCCCGGCGCCGTTGTCCGATACCCAGAACGGGCCTGTCGGCGAGAACGACACGCCCCAGGGATTGATCAGCTTCGGGTCGGGCGGCTGGACGGCCGGGACCGCGCCGTCGGAAATGAGGTTGGTGATGGTGAACGCCGGGGTTGCCCGTGCCGTGCCGGCACAGAGCGCCGCGACGAGGCCCAGCATCACCGTGTAGGTCATCCGTGACGTGATCTCGGCGGTCGTGGGCGCCTTATCCGTGCACATCTCGAATTTCCTCGTTGTCGTGACGGTTGCGATTTGGGTCACGACGATTGACGCTGCGAGGCACGGTCTATTCCACTGACCGCCAAGAATTTTCTCAGGCGCGTCGGAATGCTTCCGCCGCCGCGACGTCTATGCACTCGGGAACGATGCGGTGCGGCAGGGGTCGACACATGGCGAGCGATCTCGTGGAAATGGAGGCTTGCATCCCGTCGCTCAGGCGATACGCCTCGGCCCTGCTGCGAGATCGGCAAGACGTGGACGATCTCGTGCATGACTGCCTGGTCCGTGCGCTCGACCGATTGCACACGCGCCGCAAGGACGGCGAATTGCGTCCCTGGCTGTTCGCGATCATGCACAACCTGTTCGTCAGCCGCGTCCGGCGGGTCAAGCTGCGGAGCTCCATCGACGAGATTGTTGCCGCCGATCCGACTGGTCTCGGCCGGCGCTCCACCCAAGAGGATGTGCTGCGTCGGCGGGACCTGACGCGGGCGCTGGTCGAGTTGCCGGAGAATCAGCGCATCGTGCTGCTGCTGGTAGCGGTCGAGGGCCTGCCCTATGCCGAGACGGCCCGCGCGCTGAAGGTGCCGATCGGCACGGTGATGTCGCGCCTGTCGCGGGCGCGCGAGAATCTGCGGGAGCGAATGGGGGAAGACGTGCAGCCGGCGCTGCGGAGAGTGAAATGAGCGGGTCTGAACCGCCGATCGAGGAGGCGGACCTCCACGCCTATGTGGATGGCCACCTTACCGCGCTCCGCGCGGCCGCGGTGCGACGGTTCCTCGAAGCGAACCATCACGAGGCGCGCCGTGTTGCCGCCTGGAGCGCGCAGCGCGACGCCTTGCGTGAGGCTCTTGCGCCCTATGCGACATCGTCGCTTTCGCGCGAAATCAGTGTGTCCGGTTTGATCGAGTCGCGGCTGCGGCCACGGCGCACAGCTTGGCTGATGGCGGCCGTGGTGCTGTTCGCGCTGCTCGTTGGCGGTGGCGCAGGCTGGATTCTGCGCGACCTGTCCGGGCCGACACGCGAGCGGCTCGCAATGTCTCTGCTCGAGCAGCAGGGACTGGCATCACATATCGTCTACGCGTCCGACCGCCGGCACCCGATCGAAGTGGCTGCGGCCGAGCGCGATCACTTGGCGCAGTGGCTGTCCAATCGGCTCGACCGCAGTATCGCGCCTCCCAGGCTCGAGGCGATTGGGTATCGGCTGATCGGCGGACGCCTGTTGGCGACCGAGCGTGGCGGCGCGG
>DATAPS010000348.1:0-3840 GCA_036265085.1 Acetobacteraceae bacterium
CGAGGACACGCTGCGGCTCGAGGAGACGCGGTTCAAGGCGATGCTCGAGCGCGGGCTGCACCTCCTCGCCGACGAGACCGGGCGGCTCGGGGACGGCCAGGCGTTGCCCGGCGATGTCGCGTTCCGGCTCTACGACACCTACGGCTTCCCGCTCGATCTGACGCAGGACGCATTGCGCGAGCAGGGCCGCGCCGTCGAACTCGCCGGCTTCGAGGCGTCGATGGCCGAGCAGCGGCGCCGCGCCCGCGCCGCCTGGGCCGGGTCGGGCGACGCGGCGACCGAGCGCGTGTGGTTCGACCTGCGCGAGGGGGTCGGGGCCACGGAGTTCCTGGGATACGCGACGGAAACGTCCGAGGCCGTCATCACGGCCCTCGTCGCGAACGCCCAGTCCGTCGACCACGCGGGCGCCGGCACGGACGTCGCGGTCGTCCTCAACCAGACGCCTTTCTACGGCGAGAGCGGCGGCCAGGTCGGGGATAGCGGCCTCATCACCGGCCCAGACGGCTTGCGCATCGTCGTCACGGATACGCAGAAGAAGCTCGGCGACCTCTTCGCCCATATCGGCCGAGTCGAGACCGGCACCGCCCAGGTCGGCCAACCCGTGGTGGCCGAGGTGGACCACATCAGACGCACCGCCATCCGCGCCCATCACAGCGCAACGCACCTGCTGCACGAGGCGTTGCGCCGCCGGCTCGGAACGCACGTCACCCAGAAGGGCAGCCTCAACGCGCCCGACCGTCTGCGCTTCGACGTCAGCCAGCCGACGCCGATCTCGCGCGACGACCTTGCCTGGGTGGAGCGCGAGGTGAATGCGCGGATCCGCGAGAACAGCGAAGTCACCACGCGGCTGATGACGCCCGACGCCGCCGTCGCCGAAGGCGCGATGGCGTTGTTCGGCGAGAAATACGGTGAGGAAGTGCGCGTCGTCGCGATGGGGGAGGGCGAGGGGAACCGGCCCGCCTATTCGATCGAGCTGTGCGGCGGGACGCATGTGCGGCGTACCGGCGATATCGGCCTGTTCCGCATCGTCTCTGAGGGCGGCGTCTCGGCCGGCGTCCGCCGCATCGAGGCGGTAACCGGCGCGACCGCGCTCGCGCAAGTCGAGGAGCAGGATCGCCGCCTGACGGACGCGGCCACGCTGCTGAAGGTGAACCCCGCGGAACTGCCCGAGCGCGTCGCCGCGCTGATGGAAGATCGCCGCCGGATGGAACGTCAGATCGCCGATCTGCAGCGCAAACTCGCGACCGGCGGCGGCGCGAACGAGGTCGAGGAAGTCGGCGGCATCAGGCTCGCGGCCCGCAACCTTGGCGACGTGCCGCCGCGCGAGCTGAAATCGCTGGCGGAGGCGATCGGCAAGCAGATCGAAAGGGGGATCGTGGCGCTCGTCTCAACCGCGGAAGGCAAGGCGAGCATCGTCGTCGGCGTCTCACCGGACCTGACGCCCCGCCACAACGCGATCGAACTGGTGCGCGCGGCGAGCGCTGCCGTCGGCGGCAAGGGCGGCGGCGGCCGGCCGGATATGGCGCAGGCCGGTGGGCCGGATGCGGCGCAGGCGGACGCGGCGCTGGATGCGATTCGCGGAGCGTTGAAGCTGATTGATGTCCAGGGTGCCCTCGTGGGCAGCGCCTCCGTCACCGGCGATGAAGGCCGGTCGTGAGCTGACCTTCCAGTCCGCGTCCCGGGAGCGGAGACGACTTCGGACGCGTCCGCTACTCCTGGGCGACCAGCTCGCGCATCTGCCGCGCGGTCCGCAGCGTGTGCCGGCCCTTGATGGGCGCGTGCAGGAAGCGGTTGAGCGCTGCGGCAATGATGGGCGCCTGATCCGGCAGCGCCGCCGTCAGCCGCGCTCCTGCCCGTAGAGTCTTCAGCAGATGGACCGAGATGATGAAGCGGTCGCGGCCGTGGTCGAAGACCGCCTCCGTCTCTTCCGCGACGAAAGACTCGATATCGCTGACCGCGAAGGCCCGCATGTCCATAGCGGGGTCCACATATCCGGAATTGCGGCCGATGAAGCAGGCCATCTGCAGCAGCACCGCGGGCCAGAGGGCCGGCCGCACCGCAACCGCCGTGCGCGCGGCGTCGGCGAACGTCAATGCGTGCGTAAAATCCAGCCAGCCGACATTGTCGGCGATCTTCGCGTCCGCTGTCGTCAGGACGCGCGAATCGACATGGAGCAGCATCCAGGCGGCCGCCTCGACCAGCACCGGGAAAATCGTCTCGGCGGGATGCGTGCCGGACCATCCTGCAGCCACTGCCATCGCCCGCTTGGGTCCGCATCCCCGCAGCGTCTCCGGACAAAGCGGCAGCGCATCGGTGGAACCGCCCCAGGAGGCTAGAGCCGGAGCGTAGTCGCGGAACTCCGGTACGAGGTCCTCCCGCGTCGCATACAGGAGGCTGCGCACGAGCATCAGCAGGATCGGCTCGCGCGACGCCGGGCCGAGCCGATCCTCAAGCTCGACGGATTTCACGGCGTAAATCAGCGAGTGCCCGAAATCGGCGTAGTGCGCCAACGCGGCTGTCACGAGCGCCGGCAACAGCTTCTTCGCCGTGACCCCCGCCGCGAGCGCGCCGCGCAGATGCGCCACCGCGCCCGGTTCGTCCTCCCGCTCGATCGCAGCGAGGAACGCCGCCTCGTCCCAAGCCATCGCTTCGGCCACGGCGACCGGACCACGGCGGCTCAGTCTTGCGTCGTCGGCGATATGACCGAGGACCTCGCCCAAGGCCACCAGCTTGCGGTCGGCATCGCGAGCCGGGTCGTCGAACTGCTCGATCCAGTCGGGCGCGCCCGCGATCGCATGAGTCGTGCCGAACTCCAGCCGATCGGCGACCCAGGCGACTGCCGCACGCACTGCATCGAGCGGATCGGCATCCAGGCGAACCAGCCGCGCCACCTCGCGAACCATGCGCTCCTGATCCAAATCGTTCAGCGCGGTGATCACGCCGGCAAGGATTTCCCTGCGTCGGACCGCCGGGTCGATCGGTTCGATATCGAGCCAGACCCGCCCGTCCGCGACCCGCGTCTCGAACCGCGGCAATCGGTCGCCGCCGACCAGTGTTTCGCCCGATACGAGATCGAACTTCCAGTTATGCCAATTGCACGTGAGCACGCGGCCGTTGGTCAGCACGCCTTCGCTGAGCGGGTAGCCCTCATGCGGGCATCGGTTGGCGCAGGCGAGTACGCCGCGGTCGGTTTGCAGAACAAGGATCTGCCGGCCATCGTGGCGCACCACGGCCTGCCGCTTCGCCGCCAGTTCCGCGGCCGGCAAGGCATCGATCCAAACCATTGCGCCTCTCCCTCCGGTCGAGCCTGATGATGCGGAGCAGCTTAGGGCGGACTTCGGTCCGCCGCCTTAAGCGCGCAAGGGCGGACTGAAGTCCACTCTACGCGACCCCGTATTTCTTGAACCACGCCATCGCGCGGTTCCAGCCGTCGATGGCATCGGCCTGCACGTAACTCGGCCGATAGTCCGCGTGGAAACCATGCCCGGCGTCATCGTAGAGCACGACTTCGACGACCTTCCCCGCCGCGCGCGCCTTCGCGGCTACCGCTTCGAGATAGTCCACCTTGCTCGCGCCGTCCTTGCGGCCGTTCAGGGTGAGCATGGGCGCGTGAATCTCCGCCGCCACATCCAGCAGCGATTGCGGCTGAATGGCCGACGTCGGCGATTGAATCGCACCATAGAACGACACGGCGGCTTTCAATCGCGGGTTATGCGCGTCGTAGAGCCACGTGTTGCGCCCACCACGGCAGAACCCGATCACGCCGAGCCGGTTCTGGTCGCCCTGATGGGCCGCGGCGAAAGCCACCGCCGAATCGAGGTCCGACATCACCTGCCTGTC
>DATAPS010000349.1:0-8589 GCA_036265085.1 Acetobacteraceae bacterium
CGGGGCGGGCGCGTCGCGTCGGTGGCGGTGGCGGCGGCACCAAGCCGGGTTCGTCCAGCGCCAGCATCCAGCACAGCGGGCGCAGGATCCGGTAGAGCTGCGGCGCCTCGGCGAGCAGCGCCCGCATCTGCGGCTCGCCGAGCAGCTGCTGCTGCAGCACGGCGCCCCACGCCCCGGCCTCCGGCACGAACGTGCACAGCCAGGCGTGGCGGCGCGGCAGGCGCTCATAGGGCGGCCGTGGCTTGCCGCCGGTTTCGTCCGCCGCCGGACGGGGCGGACGGGGACGCGGCGGGCGCAGGGTGCCGGCCCGCACGCGCGCGGCGACGGCGACGAAGCGGCGCGCCATGTTGCCGAGCCGGTTCCAGATCAGCAACAGCAGCGCCGCCGGGATGAACCGCCCCGCTCGGCCACCGACTGGCGCAGCCGGTCGATGAACCAGGCGAAGCGCCCGGCCGGGTCGTCAGGTCCGGGGTAAGGAGGGAAGTTCCAGGCGATCACGAGAGACAAGGTAGGATGGTCGGCAGATCGAGGAAATCAGGGGCTTTACGGATAGCGCAAGCCCGTTTGCCGGCCGCTCGGCGTCAGCGGATCACTTGGTGGCGGATTTCGTCGGCGGCGCCGAACAGCAGGCGGGAGAGCGTGCCGTCGATGAGGTCGCAGAGCACGTCTCGCCCGATCGGGCGGGCGATTTTCACACCCACTTCGCGCTCGGGGTCGTAGCGCTCCAGCGCGCGGGCGACATCGGTGGTGATGCAGCCGACGTGGTGGCCGTCGATCAGGTAGAAGTCGCAGATGAGCCAGTCGTTCGCGGCGTTGTAGTGGCGCAGCACGGTATAGAGGATATCGCCGGGACGGACGCGCTGGCGCAGGCGGGCGAGCGCGTCCTGCCGCTGCAACTGCACGATGCCGTCCGGCTGGCCGGCGCGTCGGGACGCAAGGGAAATGACGGTGGCGGGCATTCGACTCGGGTCCGCGGGGTTTCTCGCGGCGACCTTATACGCTGAGTCATTACCGAAAGGATGCCGCAAACGGAAGTGCGCGCGACAAACACGTGACACTGCGGTTTTGCTGCACAGTCATGGACCGCCTTAGCGCGTTCGGGCTGTTCGCCGTCACGGGTATGCTGGTCTGTTACGCGCTGGAGAGCCGGAGCCACTGGTTCGGGCTTGGGTTCGCGGCGGCCTGCGCGCTGGGCTCGGCCTACGGGTTCCTGCAAGGGGCGTGGCCGTTCGGGGTGGTCGAGGCGGTCTGGGCAGCGGTGGCCTTGAACCGGTGGCGGCAGCGGATTTCGTAGGGTGGGCATAAGCCGGTGGACCGACGTCCACCCTACGACTCGATCCGCTTTACATCGTCGCGGCGACGGCGCGCTTGGCCATGACGGTGATGAGGTGGGCACGATATTCGGCGCTGCCGTGGATGTCGCCGTTGAGGCCGTCGGTCGGGGTGCTGATGCTGGCGACGGCGTCGGGCGACCAGCTCTTCGCCAGCGCCTGCTCCATCGCCGTGTGGCGGAACACGCCGTTCTGGCCGGCGCCGGTCACGGCGACGCGCACGCCCTTCGGGCCGTTGGCGACGAACACGCCGACCATGGCGTAGCGCGACGCAGGGTTGCGGAACTTCTCGTAGCGCGCCTTGGACGGGATCGGGAACGTGACCTCGGTGATCAGCTCGCCCGGCTCCAGGGCGGTCGTGAACATGCCCTGGAAGTAGTCGTCGGCCTCGATCGAGCGCCGGTCGGTTTTGATCGTGGCGCCGAGCGCGAGCACCGCGCAGGGGTAGCACGCGGTCGGGTCGTTGTTGGCGAGCGAGCCGCCGATGGTGCCGCGGTGGCGCACCGCGTCGTCGCCGATCCAGCTCACGAGCTCGGCGAGGCCGGGAATGGCCTTCTGCACGTCCGTGGCGTTCGCAACCGTGGCGTGCGTCGTCATCGCGCCGATGGTGACGCCCTGACCGCTCACCTTGATGCTCGACAGGCCGCCGATCTTCGCGAGATCGACGATCTTTGTCGGCTTGGCGAGCCGCTGCTTCAGCACGGGGATGAAGGTCTGGCCGCCGGCGAGCGCCTTGGCGTCCGGATCGGCGGTGAGCGCCTTCACCGCATCGGCAACGCTGGTGGGCCTTTCGTAAGCGAAATCATACATCGTCGGTATCCCCGTTACTCGGCCGCAATGGGCGGACGGTTGGCGTTGAGAATGGACCAGATCTTCTGCGGGCTCGCCGGCATGTCGAGATGGCGAACCCCGTATTCCTTCAGCGCGTCGATCACCGCATTGATCACCGCGGGCGGGCTGCCGATCGCGCCGACCTCGCCGCACCCCTTGGCGCCGAGCGGATTGTGCGTGCACAGGGTGCTCTCGGTGCCGACGGTGATATTCGGCAGATTGTCGGCACGCGGCATGGTGTAGTCCATGAACGAGCCGGACAGGATCTGGCCGTTCTTGTCATAGACGGCGTTCTCGTAAAGCGCCTGACCGATGCCTTGGGCGACGCCGCCCTGCACCTGACCTTCGACGATCATCGGGTTGACCACGCGGCCCACATCATCGACGGCGACGAAGTTCACCACATAGGCGACGCCGGTGTCCGCCTCGATCTCCACTTCCGCGACGTGGCAGCCGCCCGGATAGGTGAAGTTCTTCGGATCGTAGAATGCGGTCTCGTCGAGGCCGGGCTCGAGCTCCTCAATCGGGTAGTTGTGCGGCACGTAGGCGGTCAGCGCGATCTCGCCGAGCGTCTTCGCCTTGTCGGTGCCCGCGACCGAGAATTTTCCATCCTTGAAGTCGATGTCCTCGACGGCGGCTTCCATCAGGTGTGCCGCGATCTTCTTGCCCTTGGCGATGACCTTGTCCATCGCCTTGACCATCGCCGAGCCGCCGACGGCGAGCGAACGGCTGCCGTAGGTGCCCATGCCGAACGGAATCTTCGCGGTGTCGCCATGCACGATGTCGATCTGCGAGATCGGGACACCGAGCTGATCGGACACGAGCTGCGCGAACGTCGTCTCGTGCCCCTGGCCGTGGCTGTGTGTGCCAGTGAAGACCGAGACGCTGCCGGTGGGGTGCACGCGGACATTGGCGACTTCGTAGAGGCCGGCGCGGGCGCCGAGGCTTCCGACGACTTTGGACGGCGCGATGCCGCAGGCTTCGAGATATGTCGAGATGCCGATGCCGCGCAGCTTGCCTTTCGCGGCAGCCGCCTTCCGGCGCGCTTCGAACCCCGCGTAGTCGGCGTGTTCGAGCGCCTTGCGTAGCGTCGTGAAATAGTCCCCGCTGTCGTACTGCAGCGCGACCGGCGTTTGATAGGGGAAGGCGTCGGTCGGGATGAAGTTGCGGCGGCGGATCTCGACGCGGTCGTGGCCGGTGTCGTGGCAGATCGTGTCGACGAGCCGCTCCAGCAGGAACGCCGCCTCCGGACGGCCGGCGCCGCGATAGGCGTCGACCGGCACGGTGTTGGTGAAGATCGCCTTCACCTCGACGTAGATCGCGGGCGTCTTGTACACGCCGGCGAGCAGCGTGCCGTAGAGATAGGTCGGCACCGCGGGCGCGAAGGTCGAGAGATAGGCGCCCATGTTGGAGAGCGTCTTCACGCGCAGCGCGAGGAAGTTGCCGTCCTTGTCGAGCGCCATCTCGGCGGTGCTGACATGGTCGCGGCCGTGTGCGTCCGACATGAACGCTTCGCTGCGGTCGGAGGTCCACTTCACGGGCATGCCGAGCTTGCCGGCCGACCAGGTGACGATCGCTTCTTCGGCGTAATGGTAGATCTTGCTGCCGAAGCCGCCGCCGACGTCGGGCGCCACCACACGAAGCTTGTGCTCCGGCAGATGCAGCACGAACGCGCCCATCAGCAGGCGGATGACGTGCGGGTTCTGGCTCGTGGTGGTGAGCGTGTAGTCGCCGGTGGTCGGATCGTATTCGCCGAGTGCGCAGCGCGGCTCCATCGCGTTGGGGATAAGCCGGTTGTTGGTGAGGTCGAGCGAGACGGTCTTGTCGGCGCGCGCGAAGGCGGCGTCGACGGCGGCCTTGTCGCCGAGATGCCAGTCGTAGCAGATGTTGCCGGGCGCATCGTCGTGCACGAGCGCGGCCCCGGGGGCGATCGCGTCGTTGATGGTGGCGACCGCGGGCACGTCTTCGAGATTGATGTCGAGCAGCTCGGCGGCATCCTTGGCCTGCTGTTTCGTTTCCGCGATGACGACTGCGATCGGGTCGCCGACATGGCGCACCTTGCCGGTAGCGAGGACGGGATGCGGCGGCTCTTTCATGGGCGAGCCGTCCTTGCTGTGGATTCCCCAGCCGCAGGGCAAGCCGCCGATGCCGTCCCTCTCGAGATCGGCGCCGGTATAGACCGCAACGACGCCGGGGGCGGCCTTCGCGGCGGCGGTGTCGATCGAGACGATGCGGGCGTGCGGGCGATCGCTGCGTTTGATCACGGCGTGCAATTGGCCGGCGCGGTTGATGTCGTCGGTGTAGTGGCCCCGTCCGCTGATGAACCGGAGGTCTTCCTTGCGGCGCACGCTGGCGCCGATGCCCTCGAACGGTGCGTCGTTCATCCCTTCGGTCTCTCTCTCCCTGGCGCGCAGGAAATGCTGCGTGCTTACTTCTGTCTTCTTCTTCCCTCTAGATCATGCCGGGGCTTGACCTACGCGGGTTACTCCGCCGCTGTCGCCATCTGCCGCTTGCCGTGCATGATCGGCCATGCCGCGGCGATCGCCTTGACGATGTTGTGGTATCCCGTGCAGCGGCACAGATTGCCTTCGAGGCCGTGCCGGATCTGCTCCTCGGTGAGGCCGTCCGGATGGCTGTTCACCATGTCGATCGCGGTCATCACCATCCCTGGCGTGCAGAAGCCGCATTGCAGCGCATGATGCTCGCGGAACATCTCCTGCATCGGGTGCAGTGTGCCGTCCGCCTTCGCGAGGCCCTCGATGGTCGTGACCTTCGCGCCGTCAGCCTGCAGCGCGAGCATCGAGCAGGATTTCACCGAAACGCCATCCACGTGCACGACGCAGGCGCCGCACTGGCTGGTGTCGCAGCCGACATGGGTGCCCGTGAGGCCCATCTTCTCGCGCAGCAACTCGACGAGCAGGGTGCGGCCTTCGACATCGACCGACGTGCTTCTTCCGTTCACCGTCAGCTTTACCTGAGGCATCGCTCTTCCCCCTTCGGCTTGAAGAAAACGCGCAAGAAGCGCGCTTTCCCGAGTGTTGGCACCCGTTCCGAACGTGGTCAAGCGCGACCAAGTCGCAAGCGGGGCGATCGTTATGCGGCGACGGGAACGACGTCCGCATCGGCGGGAAGGTCGAAATGGCAGGCCGAGACGTGGCCGCCGCCGACATTGCGCAACTCCGGCTCGTCGCGCCGGCAGATCTCCTGCGCGTGCGGGCAGCGCGTGTGAAAGCGGCAGCCGCTCGGCGGATTGATCGGGCTGGGCACGTCGCCGCGCAGGATGATGCGCTGGCGCTGCGCCAGCGGGTCCGGCACCGGAACTGCGGACAGCAGCGCGCGGGTGTAGGGGTGGTGCGGACGCGCGAACAGGGTGCGGCGGTCCGTCAGTTCGACGACCTTGCCGAGATACATCACCGCGACCCGGTGGGTCAGGTGCTCCACGATCGCGAGATCGTGGCTGATGAACAGCAGCGTGAGGCCGAGCTCGTCCTGCAGGTCGGAGAGCAGGTTGACGATCTGCGCCTTGACCGAGACGTCGAGCGCGGAGACAGCTTCGTCGCAGACGATCAGGTCGGAGCCAGGCGCGAGCGCACGGGCGATGCCGATGCGCTGGCGCTGGCCGCCGGAGAATTCGTGCGGGAAGCGGCGCATCGCATCAGTCGGGAGGCGCACCTTCTCCATGAGCGCGGCGACGCGCTCGTCGACCTCGCGGCGGGTCCTCGCGAGCCCGAAATTGATGATCGGCTCGGCGATGATGTCGCGCACGCGCTGGCGCGGGTTGAGGCTGCTGAACGGGTCCTGAAAGACGACTTGCACGCGACGGCGCATCGGGCGCAGCGCCCTGGCGCCGATGTTGTCGATGCGCTTGCCGTCGAGAAAGATCTCGCCGTCGGTCGGCTCGATGAGGCGCAGGATCATGCGGCCCACGGTCGATTTGCCGCAGCCGCTTTCGCCGACGATAGCGAGGGTTTCGCCGCGGGAGACGGTGAAGCTGACGCCATCGACGGCGTACACGTAGGCGCTGGTGCGGCCGAAGATGCCGCGGCGGATGGGGAAGTGTTTCTTGACGACGTTGACTTCGAGGAGGGGGGACATGGTTCTAACCCTCCCCTTGCGGGAGGGGCTGGGGGAGGGGGAGATGCCGCGAGTTCTCGCCTGCGTCTCCCCGCGAGGGGCGAGGGTTTGGTGTTGCACGGGCCGTCACAGCGCGCGCTCCGGTACATCGACGAACGCCGCTTCGACGACGCGCTCCGCGTAATGGCACGCCGCGTAATGCCCGGGCGTCTTCTCCTCCACCGCAGGCGCCACCTTGCGGCAGAGATCCGTCACCAGCGGGCAGCGGCTGGCGAAGGCGCAGCCGACGATTTTTTGCCGCAGGCTCGGGACGTTGCCGGAAATCTCGGTGAGCTTCGTGCGTCCCTGGTGCTCGGAGAGCGACGCGCCGAGGCGCGGGACCGCGCCGAGCAGGCCGCGCGTGTACGGGTGCATCGGATGGCCGAAGATCGCGCGGACCTCGCCCTCCTCGACCTTGCGGCCCGCGTACATCACGACGACGCGCTGGGCCATTTCCGCGACCACGCCGAGATCGTGTGTGATCAGCATGATCGCCGCACCCACGCGCGTCTTGAGGTCGCGCATCAGATCGAGGATCTGCGCCTGGATCGTGACGTCGAGCGCCGTCGTCGGCTCGTCCGCGATCAGCAGCTTCGGATTGCAGGCGAGCGCCATCGCGATCATCACGCGCTGACGCATCCCGCCCGATAGCTGATGCGGATACTCCCGCACGCGGCGTTCCGGCGCCGGGATGCCGACGAGCTGCAGCATCTCAATGCTGCGCCGCTCCGCGTCGCGCTTCGACAGGCCTTCGTGCAGGACGATGGTTTCGCCGATCTGCTTGCCGACGGTGAGCACCGGATTGAGGCTCGTCATCGGCTCCTGGAAGATCATGCTGATGTCTTTGCCCCGGATCTGGCGCATCGCGCTCTCCGGCAGTTTCAGCAGATCGCGGCCTTCAAATCGGATCGATCCCGCGATGCGCCCCGGCGGTTCCGGCACGAGGCGCAGGATCGACATCGACGTGACGGATTTCCCGCACCCGCTCTCGCCGACGATCGCGACCGTCTCGCCCTTCTCGATATGGAAGGACAGGCCCTCGACCGCGCGGACCACGCCCTCGAGCGTGCCGAAATGCGTCTGCAGCCGCTCGACTTCGAGCAGCGCCATCAGATGCGCTTCGCCAGGCGCGGATCGAGCGCGTCGCGCAGGCCGTCGCCGAGGAGATTGACTGCGAGCACGGTGATCGAGAGGAACACCGCCGGGAAGAACACGATATACGGCTTCACCTGCCAGAGCGCGCGGCCCTCGGACATGATGTTGCCCCAGCTCGGGATGGTCGGAGGCGTGCCTGCGCCGATGAAGGAGAGGATCGCCTCCGCCAGCATCGCGCCCGCGCAAATGAACGTCGCCTGCACGCAGATCGGCGCGAGCGTGTTCGGCAGGATATGCTTCCAGATGATCTTCAGCGTGCCGGTGCCGGACGCGATCGCGGATTCGACGTAAGGCTGCTCGCGCAGGCTCAACACGACACCGCGCACGAGGCGCGCGACATGCGGGATCTGCGGGATGGTGATCGCGAGGATGACGTTGCCGACGCTCGCGCGCGTCAGCGCCATGAGCGCGATCGCGAGCAGCAGGGCGGGGATCGCCATCAGCCCGTCCATGACGCGCATGAGGATCGCGTCGAGCCAGCGGATGAAGCCGGAGAGCAATCCGATGGCGAGGCCGATCGAGGAGGCGAAGAACGCCACCGCGAAGCCGACGAAAACGCTGATCCGGGTGCCGTAGATCGTGCGCGAATAGATGTCGCGTCCAAGCATGTCGGTGCCGAACCAGTAGAGCTCACTGGGCGGCCGCGTTCGCTTCGCGGGCGCGAGCGCGGTCGGGTCGACGGTGCCGAGATAGGGCGCGAGGATCGCCATCAGCACGATCAGGCCGACCATCACGCCGCCGACCGCGATCGCCGGATGGCGATACGCGAACAGCGACAGCGCCGAGCGCTTGCGGCGGGGCGGGAGGACGTCCGGCAGCTCCGCCGCGGCGGCGACATGGGCCGGCGTGAAGGTTGTCGTGCTCAATAGCGGATCCTCGGATCGAATAGGGTGTAGAGGAGGTCGACGCCCAGATTCACCAGAACGTAGATGATGCTGAACAGCAGCACGACGCCCTGGATGACGGGATAATCGCGGCGCAGGATGGCATCGACGACGAGACGGCCGATGCCGGGAATGGCGAACACGCTTTCCGTGACGACCGCGCCGCCGATCAGCGCCGCGAAGCCGATGCCGATGATGGTGACGATCGGGACGGCGGCGTTCTTCAACGCGTGGACGAAAAGAAGGCCGCGCTGCCCGACGCCTTTCGCGCGGGC
>DATAPS010000350.1:0-15717 GCA_036265085.1 Acetobacteraceae bacterium
CTATAAGGAGAACGACCGCGATGCCGCCGCGTCGATCTGGGTCGCGGCCTGGCAGCAGACGATGCCGGACATCGACTTCGTGGCGCGGCGCGGCTGGATCATCGAGCGCCTCGGCAACCGGGCGGAAACCGGCACGACGACGTTGTGCGGCGTTTCCGAGGAGGGTTGCCTGCTCGGCTTCGTCATGATCGAGCCGGAGCGTCACTGGCTCGAGCAACTGGCCGTGGCGCCCCCTTGTTTCGGGGGCGGCGTCGGGGCCGTGCTGCTGGATGCTGCGAAGGGACTGTGTGCGGGCAGGCTCGGCTTGCGGGTCAATCAGGACAACCCGCGCGCCGTCCGGTTCTATCAGCGTGAGGGCTTCCGCATCGTCGGCGAAGGCGTAAATCCCGGCGGAATACTGAAAACCTGGGATATGCTCTGGATGGAGCACGGTTGCTGACCCGCGGGCGGGTGCGATGTCTCGCCGCGAACGGCCACGGATCCGCAAAACTCGACGGCGACCCTGGAACCATGTCGGACTGAGCAACGTCTAGGGCGCATTCCCAGCAGGAGACCGCGCGCGTGTCCTCACGACCGAACGTGATGAGCCGCATCACTGAAGGCCGGCCGTTTCCACTGGGCGCGACCTGGGACGGGCTTGGCGTCAATTTCGCCCTGTTCTCGGCACACGCGACGAAGGTGGAATTGTGCATCTTCGACGACGACGGCAAGCGCGAGCTCCAGCGAATCGAGCTGCCGGAATTCACCGACGAGGTGTGGCACGGATACTTGCCTGATGCGCGGCCGGGGACGGTGTACGCGTATCGAGTGCATGGGCCGTATGAACCGGAGGCCGGGCATCGGTTCAACCCGAATAAGCTGCTTCTCGACCCGTACGCCATGACCCTGGTGGGCGAACTGGTGTGGGATCATGCGGTCTTTGGGTACACGATCGCGGCTGAGGGCGACGACCTCACCTTCGACGAGCGCGATAGCGCACCGTTCATGCCGAAATGTCGGGTCATCGATCCAGCCTACACCTGGGGCCGCGACCGCTCCCCGCGGATCGCGTGGGAGCGCACGATTACCTACGAGCTCCACGTACGCGGCTACACGCGGCTGCACCTTGCCGTGCCGGAATCGCAACGTGGGACGTTCGCCGGATTGGGAGCGCGGGAGGTAGTCGATCACATCCGCCGACTCGGCGTCACTTCCGTCGAGTTGCTGCCGGTCCATACGTTCATCGACGACAGCCAGCTGCTCGAGAAGGGCCTGACGAATTTCTGGGGCTACAACACGATCGGCTTCTTCGCCCCGCATGCGCGATACTCCGCCTCGCACCCCGTCAACGAGTTCAAGGAGATGGTTGCGCGCCTGCACGATGCCGGGCTCGAGGTCATCCTCGACGTGGTCTACAACCACACCGCGGAGGGCAACGAGCGCGGGCCGACACTTTCGTTCCGCGGCATCGACAACGCGAGCTACTACCGTCTGATCCCGAAACAGAACCGCTACTACATCAACGACACCGGCACCGGGAACAGCCTCAACCTGTCGCATCCCCGCGTGCTGCAGATGGTGACCGACAGCCTCCGCTACTGGGTGCAGGAGATGCACGTTGACGGGTTCCGCTTCGACCTCGCGACGATTCTGGGACGCGAGCCGTACGGGTTCGACGAAGGCGGCGGTTTCCTCGACAGCTGCCGGCAGGATCCGGTGCTTTCGAGCGTGAAACTGATCGCGGAGCCGTGGGATATCGGGCCGGGCGGATACCAGGTCGGTCAGTTCCCGCCAAGCTGGGCGGAGTGGAACGACAAGTTCCGGGACACCACGCGGGAGTTCTGGAAGGGCGACGAACATACGGTTGCGGCCATGGCCGCACGGCTCTGCGCGTCCGCCGACCTGTTCAACCGCCGCGGCCGAAAGCCTTGGGCGAGCGTGAACTTCATCACCGCGCATGACGGATACACGCTTAACGACCTCGTCTCGTACAACGAGAAGCACAACGAGGCGAACGGCGAGGACAATCGCGACGGTCACGATCACAACCGCAGCTGGAATTGCGGCGTGGAAGGACCGACCGATGACCCGGAGATCCGGGCGCTGCGCGAACGGCAGAAGCGAAACTTCCTGTCGACGCTCCTGCTGTCACAGGGTACGCCGATGGTGCTCGGCGGCGACGAGTTCGGCCGGACGCAACAGGGCAACAACAACGCCTATTGCCAGGACAACGAGATCAGCTGGGTCCATTGGGACATCGACGCCGACGGGCACGCGCTGATCGAGTTCGTGCGCAAACTCATCGCGTTGCGGCACCACTACCCCATCCTCCGGCGCGGCCGCTTCCTGACCGGGGCCTACAACGAGGAGCTCGCGGTCAAGGACGTGAGCTGGATCGCGACCACCGGAGCCGAAATGACGCAGGAAGATTGGGGCAACGCCGGCACGCGCTGCTTCGCCATGCTGATGGACGGTCGCGCCCAGGCCACCGGCATCCGGCGGCCCGCCAGCGATGCGACGATGCTATGGATCCTGAATGCGCATCACGATGTCGTGGCATTCACCGTGCCGGAGGCGACCGGCGGGCGATCGTGGAACAGCATCTTCGACACCGCGCAGCCCGATCGCAACCAAGCGGTGTCCGTCCGGGTCGGCGAGACCTACGAGCTCGAGGGACGGTCGACGGCGCTGTTCGTGCTGCAGGCCTGAGCGCGCCTACATCGTCGCGCCGAGGACCCAAGGCGCGAACTCGGCGGAACCGAAGTCGAACATCTCGCTCTTCGTCGGCTCGCCGGACGCGACGCGGAGGATGGTCTCGAAGATCCGCTGCCCGCATTCCTGGACGGTCTCGTCGCCGTCCAGGATGGTCCCGCAGTTGATGTCCATGTCGTCCTCCATGCGGCGGAACATGGGCGAGTTGGTCGCGAGCTTGATGGACGGCGCCGGCTTGCAGCCGAACACGCTGCCGCGCCCGGTCGTGAAGCAGACGAGATTGGCGCCGCCCGCGACCTGTCCGGTGGCGGCGACCGGATCGTAGCCCGGCGTGTCCATGAACACGAAGCCGCGCTTGGTGACCGGCTCCGCATAACCGACGACGTCCACGAGGTTCGTGCGTCCCGCCTTTGCCATGGCGCCGAGCGATTTCTCGAGGATGGTGGTCAGGCCGCCCGCTTTGTTCCCCGGCGAGGGATTGGCATTCATCTCCGCACCCTCGCGCTCGGTGTACTCTTCCCACCAGCGCATGAGAGCCACGAGCTTCTCGCCGACCTCCCGCGAGACGGCGCGCCGCGTGAGGAGATGCTCCGCGCCGTAAGTCTCCGGGGTTTCCGAGAGGATGACGGTGCCGCCATGCCTCACCAGCAGGTCGCTGGCCGCGCCGAGCGCCGGGTTGGCGGAGACGCCGGAATAGCCGTCCGAGCCGCCGCATTGCAGCGCGATCGTGAGCTCGCCGGCGGGGACCGGTTCACGCGCGACCTTGTTCGCGTCCGCCAGCGACTCGCGGACGAAGGCGACGCCGGCTTCCACAGTCTTCCGCGTGCCGCCCATCTCCTGGATATCCATGGCGCGGAGCCTACCCGCGAGCTTCTGCTCCTGCATCAGCCCACCGATCTGGTTGACCTCGCAGCCGAGCCCCAGCACGACGACCGCTGCGAAGTTCACGTGGCGGGCATAGCCCCCGAGCGTGCGGCGCAGAAGTTCGAGCGGCTCCTTCTGCGTCATGCCGCAGCCGGTCTTGTGCGTCAGCGCGACGACGCCATCCACGTTCGGAAAATCGGCAAGCGGGTTTTCCCCGGTGAACGGGTTCTTGCGGAACGCATCCGCGACCAGCCCCGCGACATGCGCGCTGCAGTTCACGCTGGTGAGGATGCCGATGTAGTTGCGCGTGGCGACACGCCCGTCCTCGCGCCGGATGCCGTCGAACGTCGCGGGTCGGTTCGCGTAGTCCGTGGGCGTGGCGTCGACGCCATACGCGTAGTCCTTCGAGAAGTCGCCCATGCCGCAGTTGTGCACGTGGACGTGCTGGCCCGGCTTTATCGGCGACAGCGCGAAGCCGATGATCTGCCCGTAGCGCAGGATCGGCTCGCCGACCGAGTGCGGACGCGTTGCGACTTTGTGCCCGGCCGGGATGCGGCCCTCGCTGACGACGCCGTCTGCGACAGGCGTGCCGGGAAGCAGCGTCGCCCGCGCGATGACGACGCCATCTTCGGGATGCAGTCGGATGACAGGTGACGCCGCCACGGCATTCCTCCCCTCGAGAGTACCCCGGCGACGCCGCGCCGCGCGCGGCTACGCCACCAGGTTCGATTCCTTCTTCACGTGCGCAACCGCCGCGCGCGCCGCCTGCGCCATCAGACCGCTGTCGTTGGCGATCGTGGTGAGGCGGAAGCCCTTGCCGATCATCTTTGCCGCGTAGGCCGCGCTGCCGCAATGGAGGCCGGGGTAGATGCCCCGCTTGCCGCATTCCTCGATCAGCATGTCGTAGATCTTGAGGAAGAACTCGTCCTCATGGTCCAGCTTCGGCGTCTTGCCATAGCTGAAGGCGAGGTCCGAAGGTCCGACATAAATCCCGGCGATCCCCGGCACGTCAAGGATATCCTTGATGTTCTCGATCGCCTGCTTGGTCTCGATCATCGGGATGACAAGCGTCTCGTCGTTCGCCGTGACCTGATAGCCGGTCGCCTCGCCATACATGGCCGCGCGGATCGGTCCGTTGCTGCGGGCGCCCCCGGGCGGATATTTCGCATAGCTGACCAGAGCCTGCGCCTCTGCCTTGGTGCTGATCATAGGGCAGATCACGCCCATCGCGCCGCCGTCGAGCACCTTGCCGACGATCCCAGGCTCATTCCAGGGCACGCGCACCATCGGCGTCACGGGATGCGCCTGCATCGCCTGGAAGCACTGCACCATCGACAAGTAATCCTGCACGCCGTGCTGCATATCGACGGTCACGGAGGTGAAGCCGCACTGCGCCGTCACTTCGGCGGAGAACCCGGAGGGGATCGCGAGCCAGCCGTTGACGGCGGCTTTGCCTGATTTCCAGGTTGCCTTGAGCTTGTTCGCCATGACTGTCGTTCCCGCCGTCGTTGCATGTTAACGCTACGCATGGGCCAAGGTCGGGTCAATCCGCGCCGGCCTTGCGACCTTAGGCGACGCTGCGGGACACCATCTCGAGCGTTGCACGGCTCAATCCAGGCGTCTCGCGCACCCGGCGCAACGCGACGAGCATGAGAGCCTGCCGCGCCTCGTCAAAACGCCGCCAGCGCGCGAGCGGCGTGGTCATGCGGGCCGCGACCTGGCTGTTCCTGGGATCGATCGCGAGGACGGTATCCGCGAGGAACCGGTATCCCGCGCCGCCCGCCGCGTGGAAACCGAAACGGTTGGCCGCGAACGTGCCCACGAGCGCCCGGACGCGGTTCGGATTGGCGAGGTCGAAATCGGCGTCCAGCGCCAGCGCGAGCACGTGGCGGAGCACGTCGGGATGCGTGCTGCCGGCCTGGATCGCGAACCACTTGTCGAGCACCAGCGGATCGTCGCGCCACTTTGCATGAAACATCCCGAGCGCCGCTTCGCGCTGCGGCACGTCCAAATCGGTCAGCACACCGAGAGCCGCAAGCACGTCGGTCATGTTGCCGGCGCGCTCGAATTGCCGGAATGCCGCATCTGCCGCCCAATCAGGCTCGGCTCGCGCCAAATACCAGAGGCAGAGATTCTTCAGCGAACGCCGGCCGATCGCACGGGCGTCGATCGCTGTCCCGTCCTCCGCGTTGCTCAGACGCTCGAACGTCTCGCGCAACACCGGTGCCAGCGCACCGCCGATCTGCTCCGCCGCGAAGCGCCGGACGGCGTGGACTCCGTCGACATCATCCACCGTCATCTGATCGCCGAGATATCCCTCGCTCGGCAGCGCCATCGCGGTCGCGGCGAAGCTCGGGTCGGCATCCGACTCGTGGAGCACCGCGCCGATGGCTTCGACGAGAGTCTGGTCGAGATGCAGCGCCTCGCTGGCGACCCAGGCCGGTATGAGCGCCAGCAAGAGCTGCGTGGCGTATTGCTGCAGCGAATCCCAGCGGACGAACGGGTCCGTGTCGTGGCGCGCGAGGAACCGAAGTGACACGTCGTCCGGATGGTGCAGCTTCACCGGCGCCGAGAACCCGCGCAGCAAGGACGGAACCGGTGCTGCGCCGATGTCGTCGAAGGTGAAGGACTGCGCCTCATTGCGGACGAGCACGGTCTGCGCGAGCAGCTCCTTGCCCTCGCGGTCGAGCAGCGCCAGCGCGACCGGGATCGGCACCGGTCGCTTGACCGGTTGACCGGGGGTAGGCGGCACCCGCTGGTGGAACGTGAGCTCGTAGCGCCGGCTTTCCGGCCGATAGGCGCCGGTATAGCTGAGCTCCGGCGTCCCCGCCTGCGCGTACCACAGGAAGAACTGGCCGAGATCGACACCCGACGCTTCCTGCATGCACTGGACGAAGTTCTCGATCGTGACCGCCTGGTTATCGTGGCGCGCGACATAGAGGTCCATCCCGCGCCGGAACGCGTCCCGCCCGATGATCGTCTGGATCATGCGGACGACTTCGGCGCCCTTCGAATACACCGTCGCCGTGTAGAAATTGTCGATCGCGACATAGCTCTCGGGCCGCACGGGATGCGCAAGCGGCCCGGCATCCTCCGGGAACTGGGTCGCGCGCAGGCCCCGAACGTCGATGATCCGCTTGACCGCCCGGCTGGCCTGATCGGCCGAGAACTCCTGGTCGCGGAAGACGGTCAGCCCCTCCTTCAGCGAGAGCTGGAACCAGTCGCGGCAGGTGATCCGGTTGCCGGTCCAGTTGTGGAAATACTCGTGCGCGACGACGCTCTCGATCCCCATGTAGTCGCTGTCGGTCGCCGTATCTGGCCGGGCCAGAACATACTTCGTATTGAAGACGTTCAGCCCCTTGTTCTCCATCGCGCCCATGTTGAAGTCCGACACGGCGGCGATGTTGAACACGTCGAGGTCGTATTCGAGGCCGAACACCTCCTCGTCCCAGGCCATCGCCTTCTTGAGCGAGCGCATCGCGTGATCGCAGCGATCCTCGTCCCCGCGGCGAACCCAGATGTGCAGATCCACCGGGCGACCCGATTTCGTCGTGAAGTGGTCATCGACCGAGACGAGATCGCCGGCGACGAGCGCGAAGAGATACGAAGGCTTCGGGTGCGGATCGACCCATCGTGCCCAGACGCGGCCGTCCCGTTCGCCCCGCCCGTCGGGATTGCCGTTGGACAGCAGCACCGGGCAACGGGCGGGATCGGCAAAAATCGTGGTGGTATACCGCGCCATCACGTCCGGCCGGTCCGGGAAGAACGTGATGCGGCGGAATCCCTGCGCTTCGCACTGCGTGAAGAAGCCGCCGTTCGAGACATAGAGTCCAGACAGCTCGGTGTTGTTGCGTGGCGAGATGCGGGTCTCGACCTCCAACACGAAGCTGTCAGGCACGTCGCTGATCGCCAAGCCGTGCGCATCGACGCTGTAGCGGTTGGCGCCGAGCACGGCGCCGTCGAGCGAGACGCGCTCCAGCTTCAGCGCCTCGCCGTCGAAGAACAGCGGCGCATCGCGCGTCGCCAGCGGATTGCGACGGACCGCGAGCCGCGCCGTGACGCGGGTTTCCGCTTCGTCGAGGTCGAAGGTCAGATCGACGGTGTCGACGAGGAAATCCGGCAGCCGATAATCCACGAGCCGGACTGGCTGCGGAGGCGCCACATCGTTCATCATCGGCCGGTCCAATCGGTGCCAAGGTGGAACAGGCAATCGCCGCGCACGGTGCGGCCTGGTATGCGCTTGCACAACACGAAGCCATCATGCGCGAACGCCACTTCGGCAGGCGCGCGCCACGGCGTCTCGGGTGTGTGGATACGCCCGGCCGGCTGCCCCGCGCGCACGGTTTCGCCGAGCTCGGTGAGCGGCTCGAAGACGCCCGGCTCGGACGCGTAGACGAAGTAATCGGGGCCGGCGACCGCGAGCAGGCGCGTGGGTGCGGTTTGCTCGGCCGCGGATTTCGGCAGGATGCCAAGATGTGCGAGCAAGTTGCGCATTCCGCGCTCGGCGATCTGCACGCCGGCCGGCGTCACCGTTCCCGAACCGCCCAGCTCGGTTCCCAGCGCGACGACGCCGTGCCGTTCCGCGCCGCCCGACAACGTCTGATCGGCCCCCTGCCCTTGAGCGGCCTCCGCGATATAGGCGAGCGGCGCACCGAAAGCGCGCAGCGCTGCCAGACAGCGCTCGAAATAGGCCGAGTCGGCGTAGCGCTTCATGAGCGCGGTCGGCACATACATCAGCGACGAACCGCCGGAATGCAGATCGCAAACCAGGTCGGCGAGCGGAATGAGTTCGTGCTCGATGTAATATGCGATCTGGTGCGTGACCGTGCCGTCGACGCGCCCGGGGAAGACCCGGTTGAGATTGACGTCGTCGATCGGCGACACGCGCAGCCCGGCCACCGCAGCCGGATAATTCGCGGCGGGCACGAGGATCACGCGCCCGCTGATCATCTCCGGCTTGAGCCATTGCGCCAGCTTGCAGATCGCGACCTGACCTTCGTACTCGTCGCCATGGGTGCCGCCGGTGAACAGCGCCGTCGGGCCGGTTCCGTTGCGGATGACGATGATCGGGATCGGGATGAAGCCGTAGGCCGACGCGTGGGTCGAATGGAAGAGACGGATAAAGCCGTGCTGTATCCCGTCCTTCTCGAAGTCCACCTCGGGGATGAGGCGGCTGCGGCTCTGGCCCGACATTGTGGCTGGCATTCCTTGCATCGGCGCGGGGACGAAGGGAGCGCGTCTAGGGCACCGGTGCGACGACGGCAAGCCTGGCTGTTATCGATACGGATCGCTCGACGTAAGGAAATCGCGGACATAGCGCGTCACGCCATCTTCGAGCGGCGTGAAATCCTTGTTGTAGCCGAGCTGCCGCAGGCGATCCATCCGCGCGCAAGTGTAATACTGGTACGCTGAGCGGATCGACTCCGGCATATCGGCATATTCGATCTTCGGCTCTTCGCCGGTCGCCCGTATCGCCGCCGCGGCGAGATCGGCGAAGCTTCGCGCGGTTCCCGTCCCGAGATTGAGGATGCCTGCGGTCGCCGCCGAGCGGTGCAACCACATCATCACGGCAGCGACGTCGTCGACCCAGATGAAATCGCGCATCTGCTCGCCGTGCGCGATGCCTTCCCGGTGCGACTTGAACAGCGTCACGGGCTCTCCGGGCCGATGCGTCGAGATGATCTTGGAGACCAGACTCTGCATCGCGCCCTTATGATACTCGTTCGGCCCGTAGACGTTGAAGAATCGGAGGCCCGCCCACACCGGCGGCGCGGGATCCCCGTGTTCTACCGCTCTCAGGACCCAGCAATCGAACAGCCATTTGCTCCAGCCGTACAGGTTCAACGGCTTCAAAGTACGCATGTGCGCGAGCGTATTCTCGTCGTCGAAACCCTCGTCGCCGTTCCCGTAGGTCGCAGCGGACGAGGCATAGATGAGCGGAATGCCGTGCCTGGCGCAGCCCTTCCAGAGATCGACCGAAAACGCGACATTGTTGCGAAAGACGAGATCGCCGTCGGTGGCCGTCGTCGATGATATGGCGCCCATGTGGAATATGGTGGAGATCTGCCCGTCGTGGGCCGTGATGTATTCCGCCAGATCTTCCGGCATCACGATGTCGGCGATCATTCGCTTGGAAATGTTGCGCCACTTCGGTCCATCGCGAAGCCGGTCGCAGACGACGATCTCGCTCTCCCCGGCCGCCTCCAGCGCGGCGACCAGGTTCGATCCGATAAACCCAGCCCCGCCCGTCACGATGATCAAGTCAGTCTCCGCTACGCCTCACGCTGCTGCCCGGCGGAAATGCTCACACCTGCGTTCCGCGGCTGAGTAGCAGCCCACGGCGGCACAGGCGATAGCCGCCATCGGCTTCGAGCGCCGAGACGAGCGAGACCGATTGACGGCAAACCGGGATCACATCGAATGTGGTCCGCGCCACCGCCGCGGCGCGCCTGAGAGGAACGTAGGCTTACGCATGACTCCCTGGATCCTGGCTGTCCTGGCAGCCTCTCTTTGGATCGGCGGCTGGTACGGCGCGGTCCGCTTCATCCAGCGCAACATTCGGATGGATCGCGACACCAAGGCCATCTCCGAGTTGGAGTCGCGGGCTCGAACCGAGGCTGCGATCCTCGACACCATGCGGCGGCATCCCAGGAGCGTTCACCCCGCGCTTGCGTGGGCGGATCTGGCGACCGCCGCCGGCGACAAACCGGAAGCTCTGCGCCGCGCCGAGACGCTTTGCCGGATGTTCCCGAAGAGCCCGGACGCGCAGGCGCGCAACGCCGGCGCACTGTTGCGGCTC
The DNA here is from genome assembly GCA_036265085.1 of Acetobacteraceae bacterium. Classification (GTDB taxonomy): domain Bacteria; phylum Pseudomonadota; class Alphaproteobacteria; order Acetobacterales; family Acetobacteraceae; genus DATAPS01. The sequence goes on from DATAPS010000350.1 coordinate 10,355, forward strand.
GGCCGCACGGCGGAGGCCGATGGCGTCGCCGCAAACGGCCTGCGGCGGTGGCCGAGATCGATGGCGCTCGCGACGCAATGGATCGAAGCGGCCCGGAGCACGGGTGACGTGGAGACGGCCCTTGCGCGCGCGAAAGCAATCCGTCGGAAAGCCCCGAAAGAGCGGGCGGGTTACACCTACGCGATCTCGGTGCTCCTCGCGCAAAATAGGCTGGAAGAGGCGGCCGAGCTCAACGAGGCGGGGCACGGCGCTGTTCCCGACGGGCTCGGGCCTGACTACGACGGCACGCTCGCACAGATCGCCGAACGGCGGAACGACTGGAAGAAAGCGTCGGAAATCTGGCTGGCTGCGATCGAGAAGGCCCCGAGACTGCCACACCTCCATCTGGCGGCCATCCGAGCGACTCGGGCAAGCGGTGATCAAGCGGCCGCCGACACGCTCCTGACACGTGCATTCGCGATGTTTTCCTACGACAACAGCATCAAGGCGGAACATGACCATCGCTTTCCCGATGTCGCCGGCTCCGCCGATACCGGACGTACCGCCGCTTCGTAAGAGGGTCGGAGTGCGGCGATGACGCCTCCCGCTCTCGAGGCGTATCCGCGTTACGCCCGCGAACGCTTGGTTCCGCTCTGCCGAGACCGTTTCCTCGATTCGGTCTTCGGCGGCTTCCATGAACAGCTCGATGCCCGCGGCGAGCCGCTCCCGCTCGGAACGAAGCGGCTCATCGTGCAGTGCCGGCAGCTCTACGTCCTCAGCCATGCCGCGCTGCTGGGCGATCGATCGGGCGCGAGCGCGGCCGAGCGCGGCTTCGCGTTCCTGAATGCGAGTTATCGCGATCCGGCCAACGGCGGCTGGTTCTTCCGCGCTTCCGCGAATGGCGAGCCGAGCGATCGGACCAAAGACACCTACGCCCATGCCTTCGTGCTGTTCGCCCTCGCATACCTGTCGCGTGCCTTCTCGATGCCGGACGCGATGGAGCTTGCACGCACGACCTACGATGCAATGAAGACCCGCCTCGGCGCCCCCGACGGAGGCTTCTGGGATGCTGGCTCCGAGACGTGGGACCTCGACAAGCGCGTGCGGCGGCAGAACCCGCACATGCATCTGCTCGAGGCGTTCCACGCGCTCTATGAAACGAACGGAGACACCGCGTGGCTTGTCGAGGCCGAAACCCTCCTCGAGCTGCTCCGCACCCGCTTCTTCGATCCCGCGACCGGCACCCTCGGCGAATTCTTCGATGCCGATTGGCGGCCGGATCCGGAGCGGGGCCACATCATCGAGGCAGGGCATCACTTCGAATGGGTATGGCTCCTGCACCGCCACGCGACGCTTACCGGACGGCCGGTGGACCCGATCGCCGATCTCCTGTTCGCGACCGCGGAACGGCATGGCTTCGACCCGGAATACGGCGGCATCAACGACCAGATGGACCGGTCCGGCGCACCGGTACTTACGACCCGCCGGATCTGGCCGATGACGGAAGCGGTCAAAGCCTATGCAGTCCGCGCCGAGACCGGATCGCCGCTTCGGCCAGGCGAGCCGGCGCGCCTCATCGAAAGACTGTTCACCGACTACATCCGTCCTGCCCAGCTCGGCTGGATCGAGACGCTCACCCGCGAATCCGCCCCGGCGCTGACGAATATGCCCGGGAGCACGCCTTATCACCTCTTCCTGGCGGCGAGCGAGGTTGCCCGCGTATTCCGGGTGGGGTCCGGCTGACGCGGCCGCCGGCGTCTACTCCGCCGCCTCGCGCGCGACGAACCAGCCGCTGCCGAGCGTGGGCAGCAGCGGCAGAAGCACCGGCAGATCCCTCTCCGCCACGCAGACCAGGAAGTGCCGCGCCGGCCGGTCTGGCTCCGCCGGATCATCCAGGTGCGGCAGGCCGTCCGCCCCGATCGGCAGGGCCGTCAGACCAAGATCGCTGTAGATCCGCAGCAGGTCGCCCTCCACCCGCCAGATCGCCGGGTCAAGGCCCAGCTGTCGCGCGAGGTCGCGCAGCCGCCAGATCGCGCTCGCGCGGTCGCTCTCCGCACCGGCCGGATCGCCGAGCCCAAGCAGCACCGGCCCGACGCGACGATACGGGATCGCCGCCCGCTCGTTCTCGCCCCAAACGATCCCGTCGGCGCGCGCCGGAGGCTCGCCGCCCAGCGCCGCATAGTGCAGCCGCGCCTCCGCATTCCACGGCAGGTGCGGCACCTTGCTCGGGCGCAACAGGCGCCAGATAGCCCCCAGCCCAAGCACCACCGTGACGGCGACCGTGGTGCGGATCGAGTTGGGCACATCGCGGGAAAGGATCACCTCCCAGAAACTATTGTTCGAAAGCCATCGGACATTCGGCTCGAACGCGGCGAGGCTGAGCACGCAGCCGATCAGCGCGAACAGCGGGAGCATGTTCGCCGCCGCCAGCGGGCCGGTAATCAGCCGGGCATGGCGATAGAACAGGCTGCGGTACGGCGCGATCAGGCCGCTCACCAGGACCAGAACCAGCGACACCCAGTACTGCCCCTGCGCGAGTTGGAAGGCGGCCGCGATCAGCAGCAGCACCAGGGTGCTGCCCCAGGCGAGCGTCACTCGCTGCGAGATCGCGATCGAGAGCACCAGCAGCGCCGCGCCGATCAGTGACGGGATGAACTCCCCCGCGGAGTTGGCCACTTGCGCGAAATCCGCGTCGACCCACGAGAAATCAGGCTGCGGCGCGAGCGCCCCGACCGACAGCAGCATCGCCCCGCAGAGCGCCACCGCCCCGGTCGCGACCGCCAGCGAGAGATCCGGCTCGCTCCATCGGAACCCGACGCCGCGTCCCAGACCAAACCGTGCAAGGCCTTTGCCGCGGAGCAGGATCTCGTTCCCGGCGAACAGCGCGCCGGCCAGGAACAGCGGGATGATGTAATAGTAGAGCCGGAAGATCAGGATCGCGCCGATGATCTGAGGCGGATCGAGATAGCCTTCGAGGCCGAGCAGCATGGCCGTGTCGAACACGCCCAACCCGCCGGGCAGGTTCGCAACCAGCCCGGCCGAATAGGAGGCGAGATAGACCCCGAGGAAGCGCGTGTAGGTCAGGCCGATGCCGGGGGGCAGCAACCAATAGAAGATCGCCGCGGTCACGCTGACGTCCACCGTCGCGAGCGTCACCTGCAGGATCGCCATCCGCCAGCCCGGCAGCTCCACCTTGTGCCCGCGGATCGTGAAGGTGCCGAGGATGCTGGCCAGGACGATGTAGCCGATCACCACCGCCCACAGCAGCCCCCCGACAGCATGCAACATCCAGATCGGGAGGCGGGCGCCGAAGAACGGGATGGTCGCCGGCTCGAGGAGCAGGATGATGCCGCCAAGCGTCAGGCCGCCGAGCCCGAAGGTCAGGCCACAGAACGCGATGATCTTGCCGATCTGCAGCGGCGTCAGCCCCCAATGGGCGTAGAGCCGGTAGCGCACGGCGGCGCCGGAAACGGCCGCGAAGCCAAGATTGTGCGACAGCGCGTAGGCGCAGAACGACGCGAAGGCCACGCGCGGGGTGCTGACCGGTCGGCCGGCATAGAACGTGCCGAGCCGGTCGTAGAAGGTAAGTATCCCGTAGGAGACGATCGTCCACAGGAAGGAGATCGCGAGCGCCCGGTCCGGGATGGAGTCGAGCGCGTTCTGGATATCGCCGATCTTGAGGTGCCGGAACTCGCGCTGCACCACGTAGATCGCGCCGATCAGCAACCCGACGCCGAGCAGGGCCGGTGCGTGTCGAAGCAGGCGCTTCATGCCGTCAAGCCGCGTCGGCCGTGCGGGCGAGGGCGGCGTCGATCAGCGCTATCGTCTCGCCGATGCCGTAGAGCGCGATGAATTGCCCGAACCGCGGTCCCTCCTGCTGTCCGAGCAGGACCTGATAGAGGCAGCCGAACCAGGCGCGCAGCTCCTTGAAGGGGTGGCGCTTGCCGATCTCGTAGAGCAGGTTCTGCAGCTCCTCGGCCGATGCATTCGAATCCACGCCGCGCAGCGTCTCCGCGAGATCCGCCAGCGCCGGCCGCTCGACCGCATCCGGGTGGCGGTAATGCTTCTGCGGCCGGATGAAGTCGCGATAGTAGGCGACCGCATGATCCGCCAGCCGTGCCAGCAGCGGCATCTCCTGCGGCGTTGCCCCGGGGCGGTAGCGGCGGATGAAGCCCCACAGAATGTCCGGGGATTCGGCGTTCACCACGCTTGCGAGATTGAGCAGCATGGCGAAGCTCAGCGGGCTCGTCGCCGATTGCGGCACGCGGCCGGCATGAATGTGCCAGGCCGGATTGGCCAGCCGCTCCTCCTCCGACTGGGTGTGCGCCTTCTCCGCGTTCGCGACGTATTCGTCGACCGCACGGGGGATTACGTCGAAATAGAGCCGCTTCGCCCGGTGCGGCTGGTTGTACATGAACTGACCGAGGCTCTCGGCCGGGGCATAGCGCAGCCACTCGTCGACGGAGAGGCCGTTGCCCTTGCTCTTGCTGATCTTCTGCGCATGCTCGTCGAGGAAGAGCTCGTAGGTGAAGCCCATCGGCGGCGGCGCGCCGAGAATGCGGCAGATCTGGCCGGAAAGGCGGACGCTGTCGATCAGATCCTTGCCCGACATCTCGTAATCGACGCCGAGCGCCAACCAGCGCATCGCCCAGTCGGCCTTCCACTGCAGCTTGCACGCGCCACCCGTCACCGGCGTCTCGTACAGCGTGCCGTCGGCCGGGTCACGCCAACCGACTGTGCCATGATTGATGCTGCGCATAACAATCGGCACCTGCATGACCTGCCCGGTGCTCGGATGAACCGGCAGGAACGGGCTGTAGGTGGCCCGCCGGTCCGGCCCGAGTGTGGGCAGGATGACGGCGATCACCTCGTCGTAACGCTCCAGCACGCGAAGCAGCGCCGAGTCGAAGCGGCCGGACGTGTAGTACTCGGTGGCCGAGGCGAACTCGTACTCGAAGCCGAAGCCGTCGAGGAAGCTGCGGAGCATGGCGTTGTTGTGGGCGCCGAAGCTCTCGTATTTCCCGAACGGGTCGGGGATGCGGGTCAGCGGCTTGCCCAGATGCTCCGCCAGCATCGCCCGGTTCGGCACGTTGTCCGGCACCTTTCGCAGCCCATCCATGTCATCGCTGAAGGCGATCAGGCGCGAGGGCAGGCCGGCGAGGCAGGTGAAGGCGTGGCGCACCCAACTTGTGCGGGCGACCTCGCCGAACGTGCCGATATGCGGCAGGCCGGAAGGGCCGTAGCCGGTCTGGAACAACGCGGAAGTCTTGCCCGACTCGCGCAACCTCTCGGCGACCTTTTGCGCCTCCTCAAAGGGCCAAGCGCGCGGGATCGCGCTGCTGTTGCGAACGGTGTCAGACATGGGGTCAGGCTAGGTAAGGGGA
>DATAPS010000351.1:0-8592 GCA_036265085.1 Acetobacteraceae bacterium
CCGCGACGGATGCGTCCCGACGAATGTCGATCGGGCCGTCCGAACGCCAGCGCCGCATGTCGCTCACCTCCGCGTCCTCCCCGGGAACGATGCCGACGCTGAGTTTCGTGGCCTTGGAGTCGTCGGGACCGTAGTACGCAACGGTCGCGATCGGATAGCCGCGGAACCCCTTCTTGCCCTTCTTGGAGAGCCGCTTCGGGGACCGTTCGATCATGCGCTCCTCCCGTCCGCGCAGTCGCAAGCATGGCTGGGTGGCTCATCACGTTTCGATGGCGCTCCCGATGCGAGCCGCTGCCCAATCATGTCACGACCGGTGGCGTCGCCCGAGCGGGCGCTGCTGGGCTAGCCCGGATCGATGACGCTCGCGCAGGCATCGGTCGGCGCTGCGGCCGGATGCCCCACCAAGGGGACGATCTTCAACCCGGCCGACGTGATCCGGCAGGGCGCCGCGAACAGGCCGCACCCACCGAGACCGAGACAGGCCGCGAGCACGAGCGCCGTGCCGAGCCCCCGCGTCATGAGCCTTCGATCTCCTCGCGCATGATCTCCAGATGCAGCCATTGCTCCTCGGCCTCCGCCCGCGCCGTCTCGGCGACGGCCAGTGCCTCGGTAACGCGCGCGAAGCTGTTGGGGTCGCGGGCATAGAGGCCGGGATCCGACAGAATCGCCTGATGCTGCGTGATCTCCTGCTCCAATGCGGCGAGCCGGTCGGGCAACGTCGCGAGTGCGTGCTTGTCCTTGAATGACAGCCGAGGCCGCTTCTCCGCTGCCGGTCGTGGCGCCGCCGCCGGGCGAGGTGCCGTTGGAGCCACAGCACGAATACCGAACGGCGAGCCGCCTTGCGCCAGCATGTCCGTGTAGCCGCCCGCGTATTCCTGCCACCGCCCATCCCCCTCGGCGACGATGACGCTCGTGACCACGCGATCGAGGAAATCGCGGTCGTGGCTGACCAGCAGCACCGTGCCCGGATAGTCTGCGAGCAGTTCCTGCAGCAGCTCGAGCGTCTCGAGATCGAGGTCGTTGGTCGGTTCGTCGAGCACCAGCAAGTTCGACGGCCGCGCCAATGCCACCGCCAACGTGAGCCGCCCCCTCTCCCCGCCCGACAGCACGCCGACCGGCGTGCGCGCCTGTTCCGGGGCGAACAGGAAGTCCTTCATGTAGCCAATGACGTGCCGCGACTGCCCGTTCACGACGACCGTATCACCCCGCCCGCCGGTGAGCGTCTCGGCAAGCGTCGCCGCGGGATCGAGGCTGGCCCGCCGCTGGTCGAGCGTGACCATCTCCAGCGCCGTCCCGAGCCGCACCTCGCCGCTGTCGGGCGTGAGCGTGCCGCACAGTATCGACAGCAGCGTCGTTTTTCCGGTGCCGTTCGCGCCGACGATCCCGACGCGGTCGCCCCGCAGCACGCGAGTCGAGAAATCGCGCACGATCGGCCGCCCGTCGAAGCTCTTGCCGATCTTCTCCGCGACGATCACCTGCTTGCCCGACAGCTCCGCCTCCGCCGCGCCGAGCTTCACCCGTGCGGCCGGTCCACCCGCCTCGCGCGTCCGCGCGCGCAGCGTGTGCAGATCGGCGAGGCGGCGGACGTTGCGCTTGCGCCGTGCGGTCACGCCGTAGCGGAGCCAGTCCTCCTCCGTTGCGAGCTTGCGGCCGAGCTTGTGCTGCTCGCGCGCCTCCTGCTCCAGCGTCTCGTCCCGCCACGCCTCGAAATGCGCGAACCCGCGATCAAGTCGCCGCGTCATGCCGCGATCCAGCCAGACGATCGCGCGCGAGAGGCTCTCCAGCAGCCGGCGGTCGTGGCTGATGATCACCAGCGCCGACCGCATCGCCGCGATCTCCTGCTCCAGCCATGCGATCGCGGGCAGGTCGAGATGGTTGGTCGGCTCGTCGAGAAGCAGAATGTCGGGCGAGGGCGCGAGCGCCCGCACCAGCGCCGCGCGCCGCGCCTCGCCGCCGGAGAGCCGGGCGGGGTCCTCGGTTCCTTCGAGCCCGAGCTCACCCAACAGATATGTCACCCGATGCGGGTCATCCCCCGGCCCGAGCCCGGCCTCCGCATACGCGCGCGTGCTCTCGAAGCCGGTGAGGTCCGGCTCCTGCGGCAAATATCGCACGGTTGCCCCGGGTTGGAGGAACCGCCGGCCCGCATCGGGCTGGAGCAGACCCGCCGCAATCATGAGCAGGGTCGACTTGCCCGATCCGTTGCGTCCGACGAGGCACAGCCGTTCGCCGGGCGCTACCGCGAGTTCGGCATCAGTGAGGAGCGGCGCGCCGCCGAGCGTCAGCGCGATGTTTTGCAGGTGCAGGAGAGGGGGAGCCATCGGCTCCTTATACCATGCTCGATCGGCGCCAACCCGCGGCATGACGCTTGCTGGATTTCGCGGTCATCGAACTGTCTCGATGCGCAAGTGTCTGGTCAGGCTTGCCGATGCGGCATATCACGTTCATGTTGGCCTCCCCGCGGTGGGGCACCGCGGCATAGAGGGAGTGTCTTGCATGCTGACCCGCCGTTCCACGTTCAAAGCCGCAGCCGGCATCGCCGCGGCAGCGACACTCGGCTCCGAGCGCGCACTCGCGGCCGACAAGGTTCTGAAGATCGGCCTCGATTCGTCCTTCACAGGCGCGGACGCGCAGGCGTCGTTGCGCGCGATGAACGGTGCGATCCTCGCATTCGACGAGGCCAACAAGGCCCACACCGTGAAGGGCTACACCTTCGCGTTCGACAAGCTCGATGACGCCACACCCACCGCAGGCCAGTACGACCCGGTGCAGGCCGCGAACAACGCGCGCAAGATGGTCGGCGACAAGGCGTATGTGGCGGCCGTCGGGCCGGCGATGTCCGGCGCGGGCAAGGCGATGTCGCCGATCCTGAGCCAGGGCAATCTCGCGACCATCACACCGTCTTCGACCAATCCCGACATCACCGATCCGAAATTCGCGGCGACGTACCGGCCCGAGGGCAAGGCGGTCTATTTCCGCACCGTCGCGACGGATGCCTTCCAAGGCCCGAACATGGCCAACTTCATGGCCAAGGTCCTGAAGATAAAGTCGGTGTTCGTGCTCGACGATTCCGGCGCTTACGGCGTCGGCCTCGCCGATGCGTTCCAGGCGCAGGCGGAGAAGGACGGTGTGAAGGTGCTCGGCCGCGATCGGCTGGACCCCAAGGCCGCCGACTATTCGGCCATCCTCACCAAGATCAAGTCGCTCAACCCCGATGCGCTCTACTACGGCGGCGTAGCGCAGGCCGGCGTAAAGCTCGCCAAGCAGGGCTACGACATCATTCCGAAGGTGATCAAGGCGGGCGGCGACGGCGTGCAGAGCGTCGATTTTCTCAAGGGCGCCGGCTTCCCCGCAGTCGAGGGTTGGTATGCGACCAACGCCTCGCCGCACCTGGACAGCCGGAACACCAAGTTTGCAGCGTTCCAGAAGAAGTTCACCGACATGTTCCATGACCAACCCGACGACTACTCGGTGACGGCCTATGTCGCCGGACAGATCATTGTGGAGGCGGCGAGGGACGTCGTTGCCTCCGGCAAGACGCCGAACCGCGACAATGTGCGCGACGGCATCCAGGCGGTGAAGCTCAAGGATACCCTGCTCGGACCGGTCTCGTTCGACGCCAACGGCGACCTCAACGACAAGATCATCAGCGTGTTCCAGATCAAGAAGGACGACAGCAAGCCGCTCGACGATCAGGACTCGCAGTATTCGTATGTCGGTGTCGCGCCGATGACGATGTCCTGATGGCGGCTTCGACACCGCTACTTTCGTGCTGATCGACGCCCTCTCCCGCGCCGCGGGAGGGGGCGACCTTTGTGGTCCCATTTCGTAAAGCGCTCGGATGTCGGTCTTCGATCTATATCTGCAACAAACGATCAACGGCCTCAGCCTGGGCGCGATGTATGCGCTGCTGGCGCTGGGTTTCACGCTCGTCTACGGCATCATGGAGCTGATCAACTTCTCGCACTTCAACGTCTTCATGGTCGGCTCGATGATCGCCCTGCTGATGCTGAAGGCGATGGGGCTCTCCGGCCAGGACGTGATCCTGACCGGGCTGCCGCTGCTCGCCGCGCTCGGCGCCACGTTCGTCGTCACGATGGTCGGCTGCGGCTTCATCGGCGTGGGCATCGAGCGGTTCCTGCTGCGGCGGCTGCGCTCGGTCAAGGGGCCGGCGCCGATGATCACGACGATCGGCATCTCCTACGTGCTGTTCAACATCGTGCTGCTCACGCTCGGTACCGACAGCAAGAACTTCCCGAATCCCCTACCGCCGATGACCTTCGCGATCGGCGATGCGGTGCTGCGACTCCGGGAAATCCTGATCTGGGTGATCGCGATCGTTCTGATGGGGCTGCTGAGCTACTTCGTGCAGTATTCGCGGCTCGGCAAGGCGATGCGCGCGACCGCGCAGGACCCGGAAGCCGCGCGCATGATGGGGGTCGAGGTCGATCGCGTGGTGATGACCGCGTTCTTCATCAGCTCCGCTCTCGCCGGCGCGTCCGGCATGATCTTCGGTCTCTACTACAATCTCACCAAGGTCGATATCGGCTTCGCCGCGGGACTACGAGCGTTCACCGCCGCGGTGCTCGGCGGCATCGGCAACGTGCCGGGGGCGATGGTGGGTGGCGTGCTGATCGGGCTGATCGAGTCCGGCAGCAGCCAGATGATCGGCAGCGCCTGGGCCGACGTGGTGATCTTCTCGATCCTCGTGCTCGTGCTGGTGTTCAAGCCGGCCGGCCTGATGGGGCGGCTTGCCCCGAACAAATCCTAGACGCAGGAGGCGAAGATATCGGGTTCTTCCACGACGAACACGACCGCGCCGTCCGCGGCGACCACGACCGCCCCGTCCACGGCGACACCGCTCTCCGCACGACTGGCGCGTCCGTTCGCGGCCGCCTCGGCGTTGGCATCGCGGCCGCTCGCAGGCTTCGCGCCACGGCAGCGGCAGTTGCTCGGGCTTCTGACGCTCGCCGCGATCATGCTCGTGCTGCCCCAGCTCACCGACGATGATTCGAACGTCGACAGCATGGCGAACGCGATGTCCTACGTGGCGTTGGCGCTCGGCCTGAACGTGGTTGTCGGGTTCGCCGGATTGCTCGATCTCGGCTACGCCGCCTTTTTCGCGATCGGCGCCTATTTCTACGGCATCTTCACCGCGTTCCAGGTGATGCCGGAGTGGAGCAGCGCCTGGGCGCCATTGGCGTTCCTCGGCTTGGTACAGAAGATCAACCAGGGCGGCCCGGACCTGGTGCATTTCACGCTGAGCTTCTGGCTGGCGCTGCCGCTCGCCGCACTCGTCGCGGCGTTCTTCGGCATCCTGTTCGGCGCGCCGACGCTGCGGCTGCGGGGCGATTATCTCGCGATCGTCACGCTCGGCTTCGGCGAGATCGTGCCGATCGTCGCGCGCAATGTCGACAGCGTCACCAACGGGGCCGCGGGGCTGAACGGCATCGCGGCGCCGCGCCTGTTCGGGCACGGTTTCGGCGTCAACGCGACGCCATACTACTATGTCGGTCTCGCTCTGGTCGCGCTGCTGATCTTCTGCAGCATCCGCCTGCGTGATTCGCGGGTCGGACGGGCCTGGATGGCGATCCGCGAGGACGAGACGGCGGCGGCGGCGATGGGGGTGAACCGGACGCGGTTCAAGCTGCTGGCCTTCGCGATCGGCGCCGCCTTCGCCGGCATGACCGGCGTGTTCTACGTCGCCAAGCTGCAGACCGCGACGCCGGAGATGTTCAACTTCAACGTCTCCTCGATGCTGCTGGTCATGGTGGTGCTCGGCGGCATGGGCAGCGTCTGGGGCGTCGTGCTGGGGGCGGCGCTGCTGCAGCTCCTGCAGACGGTGGTTCTGCCGAGCGGCAACGACTTCGTGCACAGCATCGGCGACTCGATCGGCAGCGACTGGCTCACCAACGTCGACCTGACGCAATGGACGCAGCTCCTGTTCGGCGTGATCCTCGTGTTCATGATGCTGTTCCGCCGCGAGGGGTTGATCCCGGCGGCCAGACGCACGCCGGCGCTCAGCTTCGATGCGCAGCACGCGGTGGTGCAGCGCGGCGGGTTCAAGGGGATCGAGGCCCTGGGCAAGGAAGACCACGAGCGCGGCGTTGCGCTCGACATCAGCGAGGTCACGGTGCGCTTCGGTGGCCTCGTTGCGCTGAACAAGGTGTCGCTCACGGTGCCGGCGGGGGGCGTGGTCGCCGTGATCGGGCCGAACGGGTCGGGCAAATCGACGCTGTTCAACGCGATCACGGGTCTCACATCGGCATACGGCGGCAGCATCAAATTCCACGGCGCCGAGCTGATCGGGCTCGCGCCGCACGAGATCCTGAAGAAGGGTGTCGCCCGCACCTTCCAGAACATCCGGCTGTTTCCGAATCTCACCGTGCTGGAGAACGTGTTGGTCGGCCAGCACGCGCGCCTGCACACCGGCGCGCTCGGCGCCGTGCTGCAGCTTCCGCGCACGCGCGCGGAGGAGAAGCGGGCGCGTGACTGGGCGGTGACGATCATCGAACTGTTCGGCAACCGCCTGACGCCGCGGCTCGCGCAGGCGGCGAGCGGGCTCTCCTACGCGAACCGCCGGCGCGTCGAGATCGCCCGCGCGCTCGCCTCGCAGCCGAAGATCCTGCTGCTCGACGAGCCGACGGCAGGAATGAACCCGGCGGAGACGCTGGAGCTTGCCGAGCAGATCAAGAGCCTGCACAGCCTGGGGCTGACGATCCTGCTGATCGAGCACAAGCTCGACGTCGTCACCCGCCTCGCCGAGACGGTCGTCGTGCTCGACCACGGCGAGAAGATCTGCGAGGGCACGCCGGATGAAGTTCGCCGCAACGAGGAGGTGTTGCGCGCCTATCTCGGCCGCGCGGCGGCGAGGGAAGTCGCGAATGCCGCCTGACACGCTGCTCGAGTTCAAGGACGTCAACACCTATTACGGCGACCTGCACGTCCTGAAGGACGTGAACTACACGATCGGCCGCGGCGAGATCGTATCGCTTCTCGGCGGCAACGCCTGTGGCAAGTCGACGACGATGAAGACGATCATGGGCGTGGTGCGTCCGTCGTCAGGCAGCGTGACGTTCGAGGGCAAGCCGATCGAGCGGATGCCGACGAGCGAGCGGGTGCGGATGGGCATCGCGCCGGTGCTGGAGGCGCGGCGGCTGTTCCCGCGCATGACCGTGTTCGAGAACCTCGAAATGGGCGCGTACATGCGCAAGACCGGCCCCGACTTCGACGAGGATCTCGAGCGCGTCTACAGCCTGTTCCCGCGTGTGAAGGAACGGCACACCCAGCTCGCCGGCACGCTTTCCGGCGGCGAGCAGCAGATGGTGGCGATCGGCCGCGCGCTGATGGCGCGCCCGCGGCTGATCTGCATGGACGAGCCCTCGATGGGCCTCTCGCCGCGCTATGTCGAGCAGGTCTTCGACATCATCCAGGAGATCAACAAGCAGGGCATGACGATCTTCATGGTCGAGCAGAACGCGGCGATGGCGCTGTCTATCGCACACCGCGCCTACGTGCTGCAGACCGGGATGGTGGTCCTCTCCGGCACGGCGGCCGAGCTGCAGCAGAATCCGCTGATCCGGGAGGCTTACCTCGGCGAGCTGCAGGTAGCGGAGGCGGCGGAATAGTAGGGCGCGCTCGACCGGAGACGCAGGCGCCAGCTATCGCAGGAGTCCGCGGCGGCCTATAGTCGCCATGCGAGGGAGAGACCGGACAGCATTTATGGGCCGACCGGTATGATCGGACGATAGGGGATCTGTTCGCCCTCCAGGACGAGATCGCAGCCACGGTCACCGAGGCGATCAGCCCGGCCATTTCCGACGCGGAGCAACGCCGTGCTTTTCGTAAGCTCCCAGAAAGCCTCGATGCGTGGGAGGCTTATCAACGGGGCCTGTGGCACGCGTCGCGATGCGGTGTACGCTGCCTGTGTAGGAGCACCCTACCGCCGCTCTGGATAGCCACGCCGCTTTGCGGGTTCGCGCTAACGAAGCGGGTCGATTGAAAAACGTCGCGCTATAACGTCGGAGTAACGTCGATTTACCGCCGGCGACCACCTGAAAAACCTCGCCCAAATACGCGTGTTCTGGTTTTATTCTCGCCATGAACGCACCCGCCCAACTCCCCCTCACCGAACGCTTCAGCAGAGTCATCCAGGTCGTTCTGCAGGGGCTCGGCAGCCGCTATCGGGCGGACTCCATCCTCGGCCCGGCGGTCGCCGGGGCGCTGCTCAACCTGATCGCCTTGCGGCTGCAAAACCTCCGCCGCCGCTTCGTCACCCTCGTCGAACGCATCCAGGCCGGCACGCTGCGGAAACTGCCGGAGCCGGGCCAGGCACGCAGACGCAAACCCTCGGCGCGCAAGCCACGGCCGAACCTCCTGGCCCAGTACGGCGTGAAGGATCGCTGGGGCTGGGTGGTCAACATCGCCTGCCGCAATGGCGACGAGCTGCAGGCCCTGCTGGAAGACCCCGAGATGCAGGCGATGATCGCCGCCGAGCCGCGCCGCATGGGCCGCATCCTGCGTTCGCTCTGCCGCATGCTCGGCGTGAGCGAGATCCCCGACCTGCTGAAGCTACCCTCGCAGGCCGATGTCGTG
>DATAPS010000352.1:0-18180 GCA_036265085.1 Acetobacteraceae bacterium
TCCTGCAACCCGCCGATGGTCAGCCTGACATGCAGCCTACGTCAGGCGAATGAACGTGGACGCCAATTTGCCGGGCATCCGCGCCAGGACGGAAACTCCAACGCGATAAGGAAAGGGGGACGATATGACGTCCACGGAACCGGTCGTGAGGGTCGCTGTCCTCGATGACTATCAAAACGCCGCCTTGCGGATGGCGGACTGGTCGCCTCTGACGGGTCGGGCGACCGTCACTGTCTTCAGCGACCACCTCAACGATCCGGACGCCGTGGCCGCTCGACTGGCGCCGTTCGACGTCGTCTGCGTCATGCGTGAGCGCACCGCCCTGCGCCGCGGCTTGATAGAGCGACTCCCCAACCTGAAGCTTATCGCTTCCACTGGTCCGATCAACGCCGCCATCGATGTCGCCGCGGCAGAGGAGCGCGGGATCGGGATTGTGCACACAGGCTACGCCTCGACCCCGACCATCGAAATGACATGGGCCCTGATCCTGGCCAGCCAACGCCACCTGGTGCGGGAGGCATCGTCACTCAGGGCGGCCGGCTGGCAGACGACGATCGGCGGGGATCTACGCGACCGCACGCTCGGGGTTCTGGGCCTCGGCAACATCGGCGGCGAGGTCGCGCGGATCGGCGGCGCGTTCGGCATGAGAGTGATCGGCTGGAGCACCAATCTCACGCCAGAGAAGGCCGAGGCGGTCGGAGCCGTTGCCGTATCCAAGGAAGCGTTGCTCGGCTCTTCCGACATCCTCACCATCCACACGCTGCTAAGCCGGCGGACGCGGGGGCTGATCGGCGAAGCGGAGATCACTCTGATGAAGCCGACGGCATGGCTGGTCAACACGTCCCGTGGCGCCATTGTGGACGAGGCCGCTGTGCTGGCCGCGCTACGGGAACGGCGGATTGCAGGCTATGCGGTTGATGTGTTTGAAACCGAACCGCTCTCGGCCAGCCATCCCTTCCGCACGTTGGACAACGTCCTCGCGACGCCGCACCTCGGATACGTGACGGAGCAGCTTTATCGAACGTTTTTTGGCGATACGGTGCGCAACATCGTCGAGTGGCTCGATCGCCGCGGATGTTGATGCGGCGGGGCGCCGAGGGCCGGCCGCGAGGATGCGTTGCCTCGGCACGCGCTCTGTGCGTAACTTCGGCCTGAGGGAACGGGCCTGCGGCTCGGTCGAAGAACGAGGAGAACGGCGCGCGATGGCTCAGGTCTCGATTCGCAAGGTCGAAAAGGCGTACGACAGCTACAAGGCCGTGCACGGAATCGATCTCGAGATCGCCGACGAGGAATTCGTCGTGCTCGTCGGTCCCTCCGGCTGCGGCAAATCCACCACGCTCCGGATGATCGCAGGCCTCGAGGAGATCACGGCGGGGGAGATCTGGATCGGCGGAAACGTCGTCAACGACGTGCCGCCGCGCGACCGGGACATCGCGATGGTGTTCCAGAACTACGCGCTCTATCCGCACATGACCGTGTTCGAGAACATGGCGTTCGGCCTGAAGCTGCGGAAATTCCCGAAAGCCGAGATCAAGAGCCGGGTGAACGAGGCGGCGCGCATCCTCGACATCGGCACCCTGCTCGACCGCAAGCCGAAGGCGCTCTCGGGCGGGCAGCGCCAGCGCGTGGCGATGGGCCGCGCGATCGTGCGCAACCCGAAGGTGTTCCTGTTCGACGAGCCGCTGTCCAATCTCGACGCCAAGCTGCGCGTCGCCATGCGCACCGAGATCAAGAAGGTGCACCAGACGATCCCGACGACGACGGTATACGTCACCCATGATCAGGTCGAGGCAATGACGCTGGCCGACCGCGTCGTCGTGATGAACCACGGGCGCATCGAGCAGGTCGGGCCGCCGCAGGAGCTGTATCACAACCCGGCCACGCGCTTCGTCGCGGGCTTCATCGGCTCGCCGGCGATGAACTTCCTCCCCGTCCGCCTCATCGACGACGGCGGGCTGAAGATGAAGCTCGCCGACGGCGAGGTGGTGCCGGTGCCGCCGCAGCGGGTGAACCGCTACATGGCCTACAAGGATCGCGAGGCGACTCTGGGCATCCGGCCGGAGCACCTGACCGAGATACACGACCCGGAAAAGCCGAACGTCGCCCGCATCAACGCGAAGGTCGACGTGGTCGAGCCGATGGGCATGGAGACGCTGATCCACTTCTTCATTAGCGGCGTCCCCGTGACCGCGCGTGTCGATCCGTCCGTCCACACTGGTCCGAACGAGATGCTGCCGCTCGCGGTCGACCTGAACCAGATGCACCTGATCGAAGACGACACCGGGCGCGTCGTCTGATGCCGGATGCCATCGCGGCGCATGTCGTCGCGGTCGATAAGCTGAGCCGGTTCGTCACGGACATCTTTCGCGGCGCGGGTTGCGACGAAGCCGAAGCGGGGCGGATCAGCCGGTTCCTGGTCAGTGCGAACCTGACCGGGCATGACAGCCACGGCGTGATCCGCGTCCCACGCTACGTGGAGAACATCCAGGCAGGACACATCGTCCGCGGCGCCTCGATCACGATCGTGGCGGAATCGCCGACGCATGCCGTCGTCGACGGCAATCGCGGCATCGGCCAGACCATCGCGCCGCAGGCGGTCGATCTCGGTATCGCCAAGGCGAGGTCGGCGGGCATGGCGATCGTTGCGCTGCGCAATTCCGGCCATATCGGGCGGGTCGGCGACTGGGGCGAGCGCGCCGCCGAAGCAGGGTTGGTGGCGATCCACTTCGTCAACGTCGCGATGGGTGAGATCGTCGCACCGTTCGGCGGCGTCGACAGACGCTTCGGCACCAACCCGTTCTGCATCGCCGTCCCCGGTGCGGACGGTGCGCCGCCGTTGCTGATGGACATGGCCACATCGCTGGTCGCCGAGGGCAAAGTGCTGGTCGCCTCCAAGGGCGGCAAGCCGGTGCCGGAGGGATCGATGATCACCACCGACGGCAAGCTGTCCAGCGATCCGGAGACGCTGTACGGGTCGCTGGTGGACGGGCAGCGTGTTCCAGGCGCAGGCCGCGGCGCGTTGCGCGCGTTCGGCGAGCACAAGGGCTCGGCGATCGCCTTCATGTGCGAGATCCTGGCGGGATGCCTCACAGGCGGTGCCACGGCAGGGCCGCTGCCCGAGAAACGCAGCGAGCGGATCACCAACGGGATGCTCTCGATCTATCTCGACCCCGGCCATTTCGGCGCGCAGCATTTCGTGCAGGCGGCGCGGGAGTATGCGGAGTACGTGAAGTCGTCCCGCCCCGCGGCTCCGGACGGGGAGGTGCTAGTTCCTGGTGAGCCGGAAGCGCGCACGCGGGCGGCGCGGATGGGCGACGGCGTGCCGCTGTCGCCCGACGTGTGGGATTCGTTGATCAAGACTGGGCAGAGCGTGGGGGTAACCGTCCCGTCGTAGGGTCGATCCTGGCACGTCCCCCTCACCCTCCCTCTCCCGCGAGGGGAGAGGGCACAAGCCGCTACTTGGCATCCAGGTGGGTTTCGAACCGCCGCGGATCCATCATCCGCACCAGGGTCGGATCCAGTTCCGGATCCCGCCCCGCGGCGATATCCGCCACCAGCCGTCCCGCCGCCGGGGACGTCTGGATTCCGTAGCCGCCCTGGCCGACGCACCACAGAAACCCCGGCGCGTCGCGGTCCCAGCCGATGCACAGGCTCCCGTCCGACGAGAACGTCCGCAGACCCGCCCAGGCGCGCTCGACCCGCCGGACCTCGATCGCCAGCGCGCGCTGCATCCGGTCGATGCCGACGGCCACGTCCAGCTCTTCCGGCTGGACGTCATGCGCGTGGATCGGCGTCTCGTCTGCCGGCGAGACCAGTAGCTTGGTGCGCGCCTCCGCCCGGCAGTACCACTCCTCGGCCCCGATCGCGATCAGCATCGGCCACCCGGCGGGTTTCCAGGGCGCGGGATCGACGATCGCCGCCGTGCGCCGCTTCGGCACCAGCCCGAGCGGCGCGACGCCCGCCTGGTCCGCCACCTCGTCGCCCCAGGCCCCGGCCGCGTTCACCACCATAGGCGCGCGAAATACGGCTCCGCTCGTGACCTCGACCTCCCACGCGCCGCCATCCCGCTCGATCCGCCCGGTCCGGCTGCGCAGGGCGAGCGTGCCGCCTCGGCGGCGGAGCTGGCGGAGAAAGCCCTGGTGCAGGGCGGCGACGTCCATGTCGAACGCGTCCTCCTCCACCGCCGCCGCCCCGACATACTCCCGTCGCAGCGGCGGCACCGAGGCGCAGAGCTCCGCCGCATCGAGAGGGCGCAGGCCGATCCCTTCGTCGAGCAGCGCCGTGACCGCCGCTTCGTCGCCAAGCGGGGCGAGCATCACTACCGGTCGGCGCGCCAGCAACGGAACGTCCGCGAAGCCCGCCGGCGGCGCTTCGAAGAAGGTGCGCGATGCCCCGGTCAGCGCCCGCACATCCGGCGGCCCGTAATTCTGGATCCAGAGCGCGGCCGAGCGGCCCGTCGTGTGATAGCCCGCCGCCTCCTCCGCCTCGACCAACGCGACGCGCCGGTCCGCCGCCAAGTGCGCCGCCGCCGTGGCGCCCGCAATGCCGGCGCCGATCACGACGGCGTCGAAGATCGCCTCGTCCATGCGCCATTGTATCGAACCGGCGGCGCGAGCGCATCCCCCGGCCCGACCGGCGCGTTAGCGGCCGTATGAACACCGTCCACGAGCTGCCCTCCGCCGCCCCACGGCCTGCTTCCGACGATCATGTCGACCCCCGCGCGGTGGCCCGTGCCGCCAAGCTCCGCTACGTCAGCCCCGACCAGCCGGGTTTCCGCCGCGTCCCCACCGAGGACGGCTTCCGCTTTGTCGACCACCACGGCGAGGCGATCGAGGACGGTGAGACGCTCGCGCGCATCCGCAAGCTCGCGATCCCGCCCGCCTATGAGGACGTCTGGATATGCCGCTACCCGAACGGCCACCTCCAGGCAGTCGGCCGAGACGCGCGCGGGCGCAAGCAGTACCGCTATCACCCGCGCTGGCGCGAGGTCCGCGACGAGGCGAAATACGGCAAGATGCTCGTCTTCGGCGCGGTCCTGCCGCGCATCCGCGACCGCGTCGAGCACGATCTCGCATTGCCGGGTCTGCCGCGCGAGCGTGTGCTCGCCGCGATCGTGCGGCTGCTCGAAACGACGCTGATGCGCGTGGGCAACGAGGAATACGTCCGCGAGAACAAAAGCTTCGGGATCACCACGCTACGCAACCGCCACGTCCGCGTCGCCGGTGCGAAGCTGACGTTCGACTTCCGCGGCAAGCACGGCATCAAGCATCACATCGATCTGGCCGACCGGCGGCTCGCCAACATCGTGAAGCGAACCAAGGACCTGCCCGGCCAGGACCTGTTCCAATATCTCGACGAGGACGGCGAGCCGCGCAAGCTCGGGTCGGAAGACGTCAACGAGTACCTGAAGGATGTCTCCGGCGAGGAGATCACCGCGAAGGATTTCCGGACTTGGGCGGCCACCAACCTCGCGGCGCTCGCGCTCACCGAGCTCGAACAGTTCGACAGCCAGACGAAAGCGAAGAAGAACATCGTGCAGGCCGTCGAGGCGGTCTCGAAGATCCTCGGCAACACGCCGGCGATCTGCCGCAAATGCTACATCCACCCCGCAGTGTTCGACGGCTATCTCGACGGCTCGTTGCTCGAGGGCCTGAAGGCGCGCGCCGATGCGACGCTGGCCGAGCCCGGCAGCGGCCTCAGCGCCGAGGAGGTTGCCGTCACTGCGTTTCTGAGCCAGCGCTTGGGAGAAATCGAGAAACGCGCGGCCTGACACGACGCTTTCAAAAGGTCGGGCCGAACGGAGAACCAGCTGGCCTGTAAAAGTTCGGGCCGCTTGGTCCTGATC
Source organism: Acetobacteraceae bacterium (assembly GCA_036265085.1). GTDB lineage: Bacteria > Pseudomonadota > Alphaproteobacteria > Acetobacterales > Acetobacteraceae > DATAPS01. The sequence continues at coordinate 5,846 of DATAPS010000352.1, forward strand.
AAAACGGCCGTCCCACCGTCTGCTATGATCCGCCGACCGTCCGGTCAGTGGAGATCCGCGATGCCGATCCGCGACATTCTCGTCCTCCTCGACGATAGCAAGGAAGGCGAGGCGCGCGTGCGGCTCGCCGCCCAGTTGGCGCATGCGTCTCGCGCGCACCTCATCGGCGCCGTAACCCGCGCCGCACTGGTGCCGCCCTGGGTCGACTTGCAGCCCGTGGACCGGTTTGGCACCGGATACATCCCGGAGGCGCGCGAGCGCGAGCGCGCCCGCGAGATCGCGGACGGGCGGACGCGAGCCACGGAAGCGATGCTGCACGAGGTCGCCCATGCGCACGGGCTGACCGACGAGTGGCACGAGGTCGTCGACGACGATCCGCTCGACGCCGTCGTCGGGCTCGCCTATCGCGCCGACCTCGTGGTGGTCGGACAGCCGTTGCCCGAGCATCCACTTCCGGCGACGGTCCGCGACATCCCGGAGATGCTGGTACTATCGAGCGGCCGTCCGGTGCTTTTCGTGCCTTATATCGGCGCGCCGGCGATGCCGCCGCAGCGCGCGCTGATCTGCTGGAAGGACACGCGAACCGCCGCGCGCGCGGTCAACGACGCGCTGCCGCTGCTCGCAAACGCCGAGGTCACCGTGCTCACGATCGATGGCGGTCCGGACGCGCTGGAGCGGACGAGCGTCGGGGTCGTGGCGCACCTCACCCGCCATGGCATCAAGGCGTCGGTAAGTGCAACGATCTCGGACGACATCCCGGTCGCGGACGTGATCCTGAATTACGCCTCGGACCTCGACGCGCAACTGATCGTCATGGGCGGCTACGGGCATTCACGCACCCGCGAGCACCTGCTGGGCGGCGTCACGTCCGAGCTGCTGCGCACGATGACGGTGCCCGTGCTGATGTCGCACTGAGCGGGGCCTCCCATAACGTCCTCGTGATCCGTCCAGATGCGCCGCAGTCGCAGCCATAGCAGCGGATCATCGGCCGCAGCCAGCTGAGAGCCCGGCCGCGGCGGACGCAGGTGCCCGCCTCGGATCTTCGCGACCAGTATTGACGCGGATGCCCACGGCCCGGCCCTCTATCCGCCAGGCTGGCGCGTGGCACGCTGCTTCTGCGCCCTCCGCTGGGACCCCAGAGGGTGGCGTCCGGCGCTTCAGCCGCCTATCTCCACGGCTTCCGCGCAACGCCAAACGGGAGGCCCGCCATGCTCAACCCCATCGCGCCGCTGCCGCTGAAGGACCCGACGCTGTTCCGTCAGGCGAACCTCGTCGACGGAAGGTGGATCGAGGCCGATAGCGGCAAGACGATCCCCGTCCGCAACCCCGCCACGGGCGAAGTCATCGGCGAAGTCCCCGCGCTCGGCGCCGCCGAGACGCGCCGCGCGATCGAGGCGGCGTACCGCGCGCAACCGGCCTGGCGTGCGCTGACGGCGAAGGAACGCGCGGCCGTGCTGCGCAAGCTGTTCGACCTGATGATCGCCAACACCGACGATCTCGCCGTCATCATGACTGCGGAACAGGGCAAGCCGCTTGCGGAAAGCAAGGGCGAGATCGCCTACGCCGCGTCGTTCATCGAGTGGTTCGCCGAGGAAGGGAAGCGCGTCTACGGCGACGTCATTCCGCAGCACGTCAAGGGCCGCCGCATCATCGTGCAGAAGGAGCCGGTCGGCGTGTTCGCCGCGATCACGCCATGGAATTTTCCCGCCGCGATGATCACCCGCAAGACCGGCCCGGGCTGGGCGGCGGGCTGCACCGGCGTCATTCGCCCCGCCTCGCAAACGCCGTTCTCCGCGCTCGCGATCGGCGTGCTCGCCGAACGCGCCGGCATGCCGCCCGGCGTGTGCAACGTCATCACCGGGCTGTCAGGCGAAGTCGGCAAGGAGCTGACGTCGAATCCGCTCGTTCGCAAGCTGACCTTCACCGGCAGCACGGAAGTCGGCGCCAAGCTGCTCGCGCAGTGCGCACCGACGGTGAAGAAGACCAGCATGGAACTCGGCGGCAACGCGCCGTTCATCGTGTTCGACGACGCCGAACTCGACGAAGCGGTGAAGGGCGCGATGGCGAGCAAGTATCGCAACACCGGACAGACCTGCGTCTGCGCCAACCGCCTGCTGGTGCAGGACGGCGTCTATGACGCGTTCGTCGCGAAGCTGAAGAAGGCCGTCGAGGGCTTGAAGGTCGGCAACGGCATGGACGAGGGCGTGACGCAAGGTCCGCTCATCAACGAGGACGCGGTGCGCAAGGTCGAAGAACACATCGCGGACGCGACGAAGAGGGGCGCGAAGATCGCGCTCGGCGGCAAGCGCCACACGCTCGGCGGCACGTTCTTCGAGCCGACCTTGCTGGTGGATGTTCCGCGTGCCGCCGACATCTTTCGCGACGAGACCTTCGGCCCGGTTGCGCCGCTGTTCCGGTTCAGCACCGAGGCCGAGGCGATCCAGATGGCGAACGACACCGAGTTCGGCCTCGCCGCTTATTTCTACAGCCGCGACGTGGGCCGGATCTTCCGTGTCGCCGAAGCGCTGGAATACGGCATCATCGGGATCAACGAGGGCATCATCTCCACCGAGGTCGCACCGTTCGGGGGCATGAAGGCGTCCGGGCTGGGTCGCGAGGGCTCGAAATACGGCATCGAAGAATATGTCGAGATCAAATACCTCACCCTCGGCGGGATCGGCGGGTGAGCTACGACTTCGACCTGTTCGTGATCGGCGGGGGCAGCGCGGGCGTGCGCTGCGCCCGCATCTCCGCCGCTCATGGCGCGCGCGTCGGCATCGCCGAGGAACGGTTCTGGGGCGGCACCTGCGTCAATGTCGGATGCGTGCCGAAGAAGCTGATGGTGATGGCGTCCGAATACGGTCACGCCATGGCGGACGCCGCCGGCTTCGGCTGGGAGATCGGGCCGGCCACGCATCATTGGGGCGCGTTGATCGCGGCGAAGAACAAGGAGATTTCGCGGCTCAACGGCATCTACGTGAAGCTGCTGGAAGGGGCGGGCGCCACCGTGTTCGAGAAGCGCACCACCTTCCTCGATCCGCACACGCTCGATGTCGCAGGCCGGCGCGTGACTGCGGAGAACATCGTCATTGCCGTCGGCGGCCGGCCGATGACGCTCGACTGCCCCGGTTCGGAGCACGCGATCGTTTCGGATGCCGCATTCTTTCTCGACGATGCACCCAAGCGCGTGGTCATGGTCGGCGGCGGCTACATCTCGCTCGAATTCGCCTGCATCTTCCACGGCCTCGGCGCGCAGGTGGACGTGGTCATGCGGCAGCAGCTGCCGCTGCGCGGCTTCGACGAGGATATCCGCACCGAGCTCGCGGACGCGCTGACGACGCAGGGCATCCGACTGCATCCGGGCGCCGGGATCGCGTCGATCGCGCTGGACAGCGGCGAGAAGCTGGTGCGGCTCAGGGACGGATCCGCGCTCAATGCCGATCTCGTCTTCGCGGCGGTCGGCCGGGTGCCGCTTACGGAGACGCTCGGCATCGATCATGCGGGTGTCGAGATGGACGGCTTCGGCGCGGTCTGCGTCGACACGGAGTATCGCACGAACCAGCCGCATATCTACGCGATCGGCGACGTCACCAACCGCATGAACCTCACGCCGGTCGCGACAGCCGAGGGCCACTCGCTGGCTGACCGGCTGTTCGGCCCGACGCGCCGAAGCTGGAATTTCGACGCCGTGGCCTCCGCTGTATTCACATCGCCGCCGGTTGCAACGGTGGGGCTGACGGAGGCGCAGGCGGCGGCGGAGGGTTCGGCGGACATCTACTGCACCCGCTTCAAGCCGATGCGGCACGCGCTGAGCGGGCGCGCGCGCAAGACCTTCATGAAGCTCGTCGTCGACCAGCAGACCCAGCGCGTGCTCGGCGCGCATATGGTGGGCGAGGACGCGCCGGAGATCATGCAGGGCCTCTCCATCGCGATCACCGCGGGCGCCACCAAGATGGATTTCGACCGCACCGTCGGCATCCACCCGACCGCCGCCGAGGAGTTCGTCACGCTGCGGACGCGCTCGCGCGTGGCCGAAGGGCCCCGCGTCGAGGCGGAAAAGGCGCAGCTGGTGGCCGAGGAGGAGATCGGCGTGGCTGAGATGGGGGTGGGGGAGTAAGGACCCGCCGCTCAGTTTCCCGCCTGCGGCCGCGGACCCGTGATCGCCGCGCCGTCGCCATGTCGCCGCGCCCGCCGAGGTTCCGCCTCCGCCCGCCTCCGCGCGACGCCGATCCGCTGCATGAGCGCATAGAACGCCGGCGTGAAGATCAGGCCGAACGCTGTCACGCCCAGCATCCCGCCAAACACCGCGGTTCCGAGCGACTGCCGCATCTCCGCGCCCGCGCCTGTCGCCACCACCAGCGGCGCGACGCCGAGGATGAAGGCGAGCGACGTCATCAGGATAGGCCGCAGCCGTGTGCGCGCGGCGTGCACCGCAGCATCCTCGGCCGATGCGCCCTCATCCTGTGCCTGACGCGCGAACTCGACGATCAGGATTGCGTTCTTCGCCGCCAGCCCGACCAGCACCACGAACCCGATCTGCGCGAGAATGTCGATCGGCATGCCGCGGAACGATAGGCCACTGACGGAGGCGAGAAGGCACATCGGCACGATCAGCACCACCGCGAGCGGCATCTTCCAGCTTTCGTATTTCGCCGCGAGCACGAGGAACACGAACAGCGCCGCCGCCCCGAATACCAGGCTCGTCGGCGTGCCCTTGAGCTGCTGCTGGAAGGCGATCTCGGTCCACTCGAAGCCGATGCCCGGCGGCAGCACCTGACGCGCCAGCTCCTCCATCCGGTGCAGCGCCGTTCCGGTGGCGACGCCCGGCGCTGCCACCCCCTGGACCTCGGCGGCAGGATAGAGATTGTAGCGCGGCACGCGATACGGGATCGTGGCGTCCTTCAGTTGCGCGACCGTGCCGATCGGCACCATCTCGCCCGCGGCATTGCGCGCCTTCAGCCCGGTCAGATCCTGCCGGTCGCGCCGGAACTGGCCGTCCGCCTGTACGATCACCTGATACGTCCGGCCGAGCAGGTTGAAATCGTTGACGTATTGCGAGCCGAGATAGACCTGCAGGGTCGAGAACACGTCGGTCGGAGTCAGCCCGACCTTCTCCGCCTTCATGCGGTCGATATCGGCGTAGATCGAGGGCGACCCGGTGTTGAGCAGCGTGAACACGCCGGCGAACGACGGGTCCTGGTTCGCCGCGCCGACAAGCGCCCGTGCTGCGTCCACCAGCGCCTGCGAGCCGAGCCCCGCCCGGTCTTCCAGCATCATCTTGAAGCCGCCGGAATTGCCGATGCCCTGCACCGGCGGCGGCGGGATCGTCAGCACATAGGCGTCGTCGATGACGGAGAGCCGCTTGCGGAGGTCGGCGAGCACGGTTTCCGCAGTCACACCGGGGAGCGAGTGGTTGAAGAGCGAGGGCAGGCCCGAGAAGATCGTGCCCGCGTTGGAGGCGACGGTGAACGTCGTCGCATCCAGCCCCGCGAACGGCGCGACGTGCTCGATGCCGCGCGTTTTCAGGATGATGTCGATCGCACGTTTTACGACCTGCTCGGTGCGCGCCAGCGTGGCGCCCGGCGGCAGCTGCACGACGGTGATGAGGTAGCCCTGATCCTGCTCGGGGATGAACCCGGTCGGCGCGCGTGCGAGCTGGACGCCCGCGGTGCCGATCAGCACGACGTAGATGACGAGCACCAGCGCGAGGCCGCGCACCAGCCGCCGCGTCAGTCGGCCGTACGCCGATGAGAGCCATTCGAATCCGCGGTTGAACACGCCGAAGCCCGCGGCGAGCAGACGGGCGGCGAGGTTCGGCCGAGCGGCCTGCCGCGCATCGTGCTCCTTCAGCAGCAGCGCGCAGAGCGCGGGGCTCAGAGTCAGCGAGACGAAGCATGAGATCACTGTCGACGCCGCGATCGTCACCGCGAACTGGCGGAAGAACAGCCCGGAGATGCCGGAGATGAAGGCAGAGGGGACGAACACGGCGCAGAGCGTCAGTGCGATCGAGACCAGCGCTCCGCCGACTTCGTCCATGGTCCGGTGCGCGGCCTGCTTCGCCGACATGCCCTCCCGCATGTTGCGCTCGACGTTCTCGACAACGACGATTGCGTCGTCGACGACGATTCCGACCGCCAGCACCAATCCGAACAGCGAGAGGTTGTTCAGGGAAATGCCGAGCGCGTAGAGCACGGTGAACGTGCCGACGAGCGACACCGGAATTGCGATGACGGGCACGAGCGATGCGCGCCACGTCTGCAGGAACAGGATCACCACGGCGACGACGAGCGCGATCGCGACGAAGATCGTGATCACCACCTCGCGCACGGATTTGGCGACGAAGATCGTCGGGTCGTAGACGAAGATCGAGTCGACGCCGGGCGGAAACTCCTTCTTGAGGTCCGCCATCGTCGTGAGCACCTCGTGCTCGACTTCCAGCGAGTTGGCACCGGGCTGCGCGAACACCAGCAGCGGAAGGCCGTCGCTGCGGTCCATGTACGCTGTCGATCCGTAATCCGCCGCGCCGATCTCGACGCGGCCGATGTCGCGGATGCGGGTGACCCGACCCTGGGGGTCGTTCTTGACGATGATGTCGGCGAACTGGTCGGGGCGGGCGAGGCGGCCGAGCGTCTGGACGTTGACCTGGAACGCGCCGTCACCCGGCACTGGAGGCTGATTGAGGACCCCCGCCGAGACCTGCACGTTCTGTGCGCGCAGCGCGTTCAGCACCTCGGTCGCGGTGAGCTGGTAAGCGGCGACCTTGTCGGGATCGAGCCAGATGCGCATCGCGTAGTCGCGCGCCCCGAACAGCTGCACGTCGCCGACGCCGGGCAGGCGCGCGAGCGCATCCTTGATGTGGAGCGTGGCGTAGTTCGACAGATAAAGCAGGCTGCGCGACGCGTCGGGCGAGTAGAGATGGACCGCGAGCAGGATGGTCGGCGTCGATTTGCGCACCTGCACGCCGAGCCGTTGCACATCCTCGGGCAGGCGCGGCAGCGCGTCCTGCACGCGGTTCTGCGTGAGCATCTGCGCGACGTTGAGGTCTGTGCCGATGCTGAACGTGACCGTGACCGTGAGCTTGCCGTCGCCGGTGGACTGGCTGCTCATGTAGATCATGTTCTCGACGCCGTTGATTTCCTGCTCGAGCGGCGTCGCGACCGTCTGGGCCACGACCTCGGCGGAGGCGCCGGGATAGCTCGTCGTGATCTGAACGGTTGGCGGCACGATCTCCGGATATTGCGAAACCGGCAGGGCAAATAGCGTGCCGAGCCCGATCAGCGTGATGAAAACGCTGACGACCGTTGCCAGGATCGGGCGGTCGATGAAGCCGTGGGTGAATCGCATGACGGCGCGCTCCGCCTAACCGTCGTCGCCGGGATGGGGCGTGATCGTGCCGGCGACCGGCGTCACCTTCGCGCCAGGACGGACGCGCACCAGGCCGCCGATGATGACGTGGTCGGTCGGCGCGAGGCCGCTGCGGATCACACGCAGGCCGTCATGCACATCGCCGATCTCGACCGGCTTCGGAACGACGGTTCCGTCCGCCGCGACGGTCATCACCATCTGCCGCGCCTGGTCCGGCACGATGGCGTCGGGCGGCACCATCAGGACCGGGGCGGCGGTGCTGGTCGCGACGCGCAAGCGTGCGAATTGACCAGGCGTGATCGAAAGATCGGGGTTGGGCACCGTCGCGCGCGCGTGGATGGTGCCGCTGCTGCGGTTCACGGCGTTGTCGATGAAATCGAGCGTGCCGTGACGGCCGAAATGGCCGTCGCCGTCCAGGCTGATCGCGATGTCTCCGCCCACGCCCTTGCCCTGCCGCGCCTTCTGATAGGCGAGGTAATCGGCCTCGCTCATGTCGAAATCGAGATAGATCGGGTCGAGTGAGACGATGGTCGCGAGCAGCGTCGTGGGGCTTGTGCCGCCACGACTGCCGCTGACGAGGTTGCCGACGGAGACCCGATGGTTCCCGATCCGTCCGGAGAACGGCGCGGCGACCCGCGAGAATTCGAGATCGAGCTGCGCGTCCATGATCGCCGCTTTGGCGGTGTCGATCGCGGCCTTGGCGCTGCGCAGATCGGCGGCGCGCTGGTCCACCGTCTCGGCCGTGCCGAACTCGGTCTGCTTCAGCTGCTGCGCGCGCCAGAGCTCGACTTGCGCCAGATCGGCCTTCGCCTGCGCCGTCTGGAATTGTGCGACCGCCTGGTCGAGCCTGATCTTGTAGGGACGAGGGTCGATGACGAAGAGCGGGTCGCCCTGATGGACGATCTGGCCATCCCGAAAAGAGATGGTGGTCAGCGTCCCGCCGACCTGGGCGCGCAGCTCGACCGCGTCCACCGCCGAGAACTGGCCGAGGAAGGCGGTCGTGTCGGTCACGCTGGCCTGCTGAGGCGTACTGAATGTCACCTGCGGCGGCGGGGGCGGCGGCGGGGCAGGGGCCTTCTCGCGGCGGAACGCGAACCCTCCGCCAATAGCCGCGAGGACGATGACGCCGCCCGCCAGCAGAACGGCTGTCCCGCGCCTCGTGCGGGGGCGAGGCTTCTGCCCGAAATCGATCGAGCGCCGATGCTCTCCGACCTCGCGCTCGATCACGAATCCATCGTCCATCACTGTGCCTTTTGGCCCCATCGGCCCGCGCAGGGGCGAGGTGGCGGTTTGCGTTTGTCGGGCGCCCGCCGGTCCGAGCTGACGGGCGTTCGGTTTCGGGATGCCAGCTATACGGAACCGCCGACTGCCGATTCTTGCGGTTCCGGACGCGCGTTCCACGTTTGCCCGGTAATGATAGTGGGTTCCATCAGAGCAAGCGCTTAGATAGTCGGCGCTATGAATGGATCAAGCGCCGATCTGGAGTGGGCAGTGAAGGTTTCGGGAAAGAAGGTTGCGGAAAATCGCGCAGCGCTGGTGGAAACGGCGCGCCGATTGCTTCAGGAGCGGGGGTTTGCGGGGGCGGGGGTCGCCGACATCAGTCAGGAGGCGGGCCTTACCCAGGGCGCACTGTACGGCCAATTCAAGTCGAAGAATGCCCTGGCCGCAGCGGCGGCCTGCAAGGCATTCGCCGACGCGGCCGCTTCCTGGCGCGAACTCCGCGATGCCGCACCCGAGCCGCTCCCGGCTTTCCTCGACGCCTATCTGTGCGAGTCGCACTTGACGGATGCCGGATCGGGCTGCCTGCTGGCGGCCTGCGTTTCGGACGTGGCGCGGCAGGACGAGTCGATCGGCGCGGCCTTCGCGGAGGGTTTCCGGAACGCCGTCGAGCGCATCCAGGCCGCGCTTCCGGCGGGGATGCCGGAGGAGGAGGCGCGCCGACGCGCCCTCGCGCTGGCCTCCGCGCTGGTCGGCAGCGTCGCAATGGCCCGCGCGGTTGACAAGACGGATCCGGGCCTGTCCCGGGAGATCATCGCAGCGGCGCGGCGCGAGCTGGAGCAACTCGCGGTCCGGTGACGCTTGTGCGCGGTTGCCCGGCGCGACAACCCTTACGTACATTGCCAATACTGCCCGCCGCCGATCCCCGTGATTTGAAGGTGGCGACTGCGCACGGCATTCGCCGGGATCCCCGAACCGGGCGCGCGTCGATCGGATCCGGCAGCCAAAAGCTGGCCATTGGCAGGCGCCCGAATACGGCCCTAGGGTTGCGTTGCGGCAACACTTGAAGAAGCGGGAGGAACCCATGTCCGATAGCGTCTACAAAATCGTCGAGCTCGTCGGGACGAGCTCGGAATCCTGGGAACAGGCCGCGCGGGCTGCGGTTGAGCGTGCGTCGAAAACGCTGCGCGATCTCCGGGTCGCGGAGGTGATCGAACAGGACATTCAGGTCAAGGACGGCAAGGTCGAGCTGTTCCGGACGAAGCTGAAGCTGTCGTTGAAATACGAAGCCGGGAAGGACTGACCCATCGCTGGCTGTCTGGCTGTCCGTCGACCTATAGGGTGCGAGACAGCCAGACAGTATGAAGCGCGCCATGAGCCAGCCCAAGATCAGCCGCTTCCCGGTCCCCGACATCGCGGATCTGCCCGAGGACATGCGTGCGCGCATCCTTGTCGTGCAGGAGAAATCCGGTTTCGTGCCGAACGTGTTCCTGGCGCTGGCACATCGGCCGGACGAGTTCCGCGCCTTCTTCGCTTATCATGACGCGCTGATGGAGAAGCCCGGCCCGCTCTCGAAAGCGGAACGGGAGATGATCGTGGTGGCCACAAGCGGCGCCAATCAGTGCCAGTATTGTGTCGTTGCGCACGGCGCGATTCTGCGCATCCGGGCGAAGGACCCGTTGATCTCCGATCAGGTGGCGATCAACTACCGCAAGGCCGATCTGACGCCGCGGCAGGTCGCCATGTTGGATTTCGCGATGAAGGTCGCGTTGCGCTCGCACGAAGTGGGCGAGGCGGACTTCACCGCGCTCGCCGCGCATGGCGTTGACGACGAGGCGGCGTGGGACATCGCCGCCATCGCTGCGCTGTTCGCGCTGTCGAACCGGATGGCGAACGTGAGCGGGATGCGGCCGAACGCGGAGTTCTATTCACTCGGCCGGGGGTGAGGAACATGGCGGGGCGCGGACTGATCGGCCGGAGCAGCGCGCATTCCGTCGCCGATACAGTCGCGCGGTTGCCCGATCGGCGGGTCGAGACCCGCCCTCCTAGATTTCGATGAACACCGTCTCCCCGTCGCCCTGCAGACGGATGTCCAGCCGCCAGGTCTGCGCGCCATCGGCCGCCGCGATCAGCGTCCCGCGGCGGTGCGGATCCTCGATCGAGGCGAGCAGCGGGTCGTTGTCGTTGAGCGGGTCGCCCGCGAAATAGGCGCGCGTGTAGAGCCGCGACAGCACACCGCGCATCAGCAGGTTGATCGCGATATGCGGTGCCTGCAGCGTGTTGCCGCGGCCCGGCACCGGACCGGGCTTGATCGTGGTGAGCCGGAACATGCCGTCGGGATTGGTGGCGGAGCGGCCGTAGCCGGGAAACGTCCGGCTCGCCGGCGGGCTCGATTGCCAGACTTCCACGCAGGCATCCGTCACCACCGCGCCGTCGCCGTCGGTAACGCGGCCGGTCAGCACCATGCGCTCGCCCTCCGCACCGAAGCGCGTGAGGTCGGCGAGCTCGGGATGCTCGATCAGGTGCCAGTACGGGCCGATCGTCTGCGCGGCGGTGGCGACCGGCATCACTCGTTCTCCATCGGCGTCGCCTCGTGCCCGCGCAGTACGACGTCGAACCGATAGCCCAAAGCCCATTCCGGCTTGGTGATCTCCAGATCGAATTTCGACACCAGCCGCTGCCGCGCCGCGGGGTCCGGAACGGTGTTGAAGATCGGATCGAGCTCCAGCAGCGGATCGCCCGGGAAATACATCTGCGTAATCAACCGTGTCGCGAATCCGGGGCCGAAGAAGCTGTAGTGAATGTGGTTCGGACGCCAGGCGTTGTGGTGGTTGCGCCAGGGATAGGCGCCGGGCTTGATCGTGGCGAACTCGTACCAGCCTTCCGCGTCGGTGAACACGCGGCCCTCGCCGATAAAGTCGGGATCGAGCGGCGCGTCGTGCTGGTCGCGCGGGTGGTTGTAGCGGCCGGCGGCATTCGCCTGCCAAATCTCGATCATCGTCTCCAGGACCGGCCGCCCGCTCTCGTCGGTCACTCGGCCGCGCACGATGATGCGCTCGCCCATCGCCTCGTGGCCGTTCACATGTGCCATGTCGACGATCGACGGGAAATGCGCGGGCGAGAACGAGGGTCCGCTGACTTCCGTGATCGTCTGGGCGAACTTCACGAGCGGCTGCTTCGGGTGGCGCTTGTGAGTGCTGCCGTATTGCGGGGAGTTGTTGTCCGGCTGGCTGCCGGCCGGCGCCGGGCGGAACGGGGTGACGTCGCTCATGACTTGGCTTTCTCCTCCGACGCTCGCATTTCGTGGAACGTCTCTTTCGCGATGCGGAACGCGCTGTTCGCCGCCGGCACGCCGCCGTAGACCGCGACCTGCAGCAGCGCCTCCGCAACATCGCTCTCGCTCGCGCCGGTGTTGCGGGTGGCACGGACGTGCAGCCGCAGCTCCTCATGATGGCCGAGGGAGGCGAGCATCACCAGCGTCAGCAGGCTGCGCGTGCGTCGGTCGAGCCCCGGCCGCGTCCATACGCCGCCCCAGGCGCCACGCGTGATGAATTGCTGGTACGCGCGGTCGAAATCGGTGACGGCGCTGAGCGAGCGCGCGACATGCGCATCGCCCAGCACCGCGCGGCGTACCGCGAGTCCGGCTTCGTACGGATCGGCAGCGTTGGACATGAGAAAGTCGCGGATCGCCGCCGTCACCGCCGCGGGCTGCTCGACCGTCGGCAGGTGGGCGGCGTTGGGCAACATCTGGA
>DATAPS010000353.1:0-30530 GCA_036265085.1 Acetobacteraceae bacterium
GCCGCGTCACCGTCGTGATGAGGCGGCAGACGGCGTAGGCGTAGAGCACCGACGAGATGACTAGGCGCGCCACCGACGGTCCGATCGCCGGCGTCCCAGCGACGACATAGCTGATCAGCACGACGACCAGGATCGGCATCAGATCAAGGACGAAACCCCCTAGCACGAACGGCAATCGCCGCAGCAGCAGGAGAGCCGAAGGGGCGCGGCGCCGACCGCGCTTCGCGGCGTCCCAGGTGCCGACGTCGTCATCCGCCCGCGTCCCGCGCCGCGGCGACGTGATCGCTGCAGCGCGCTGCTCGAGCGCCTGCCCAGGTCGCCGGAGCAGCCGCATGACCCCATATTCGGCGCCGATCGCTACGACCAGCACGAGAGCCAGCCGCCACGCGGTGTCGAGCAGCGCCGCGCGTTCCTCGGTGTCCTGGATGACATGCGTGAACCAGAACGAGAGTAGCGGCAGGTCCAGGACGGTTCGCATCGTGACGGAAACCGACGACTCGATGTCTGCGAGGCGATTGGCGGCATCGTCCATTAACTGAGCGCCGAGACTGCCCGGCAGCAGCTGCGGCAAGTGGACCGCCGCCGGCTGTCCGCCGGCCGCGGACGGCACCACTGCGGCGGAAGCGGATGCCGGAGTCGTGGCCGTCGTGCCCGTGGCCGCCGGCGTGGCGGATCCTGGAGCCGCGGCGGCCTGTTGGGCCGCTGGCGGCTTCGCGCTCTCGGCCTTGACGATCGTCTCCAGCGTCGAGACGAGCTCTTGCCGCTTCGCATCGTTGGTCAGGACCTGCAGCGCCGATTGCGCCTGCGCCGCTGTAATGCCCGCCACCGCAGGTTTGGCCGGGGCGGCTGGTTGCGCACGCGCGGACAGGCCGGCGAGCAACGCCGAAATGAGGATCAGTCCGAGAATCCGATGCATGATTTGGGCGACGTTCTCCTGGCGGCCGGGAATGCAAACCATACGCGCGAGCGCCCGGCGGGGGATGAAGAATGACGAAGAAACCCCTACTTCAAGGCATGATTACGTTCCTGGCCGTCTTGGTCGGCCTCGCGATGCTCGCAACGCTCGGGGTTCTTTTCGCCGGGATGATCGGTCTCGTCCGCAACACCGGTGACGCTGAGCGCTCCAACCGGCTGATGCGCTGGCGCGTGATGCTGCAATTCGCGGCACTGATGCTGTTCGCCCTGCTCCTGACGCTGCTCAAACGCTGATCCGGCGCGTTTGACACCGCATTCAAGGCAAACGTAGTGTCAGGCGAAATGCTGCACATGCGAAGCGCCGCCCAGGCAACGGCCAGCGGCGGCGCTCCGCGTGCGCTTCCGATCCGTCACGGTCCGAAGAACAGAAAGTGAATAGGGACGCATGAAGATCCTCGTGCCCGTCAAGCGGGTGGTCGACTACAACGTCAAGGTGCGGGTGAAGGCCGACGGCTCCGGCGTCGAGACGGCCGGCGTGAAGATGTCGATGAACCCGTTCGACGAGATCGCCGTTGAGGAAGCGCTGCGGCTGCGCGAGAAGGGCATCGCCACCGAGATCGTCGCGGTCTCGCTCGGCGTGACGCAATGCACCGAGACCATCCGAACCGCCCTCGCGATGGGTGCCGATCGCGGCATCCTGGTCGAAACCGACGTCGAGCTGCAGCCGCTCGCTGTGGCAAAGCTGCTTAAGGCCATCGCCGAGCGCGAGCAGCCGAAGATCATCATCATGGGCAAGCAGGCGATCGACGACGACATGAACGCGACCGGCCAGATGCTCGCCGCCCTGCTGGGCTGGCCGCAGGGTACCTTCGCGAGCAAGGTCGCGATCGAGGGCGACACCGCGACGATCACGCGCGAGGTCGACGGCGGGCTGGAGACAGTCGCGCTCAGCCTCCCCGCGATCGTGACCACCGATCTGCGCCTGAACGAGCCGCGCTATGCGTCGCTGCCGAACATCATGAAGGCGCGCAAGAAGCCCATCGCGACGATGAAGCCGGCCGAGCTCGGCGTCGACCCCGCACCCCGGCTGACGCTCGTGAGCGTCGCGGAACCGCCGAAGCGGCAGGCCGGCGTGAAAGTCGGGTCGGTCGCCGAGCTCGTGCAGAAACTGCGGACCGAGGCGAAGGTGATCTGACGATGGCGGCTCTCGTCCTTCTCGATACCGACGCTGGCGCGATCAAGCAGCCGTCCCGCTCCGCTGTGGCCGCCGCGCAGGCGCTCGGCGACGTCGACGTGCTGGTTGCCGGCGCGTCCGTCCAGAACGCCGCCGCAATGGCGGCGAAACTGCCGGGTGTGCGGAAGGTAGTGGTCGCCGAGGACGCCGCCTACGAGCACGCGCTCGCCGAACCGATGGCGGCGCTGCTGGTCGCGCTCGCGCCGAACTACACGCACCTGCTCGCCGCCGCGAGTGCGGTCGGCAAGAACGTGATGCCGCGCGTGGCGGCTCTGCTCGATGCGCAGCCAATCAGCGACATCGCCGGCGTGGTCGACGCCGACACATTCATCCGCCCGATTTACGCCGGCAACGCGCTCGCGACAGTGCGATCGTCCGACGCGAAAAAGGTCATCACCGTCCGCGCCGCGAGCTTCGACCCCGTCGCGACGGAAGGCGGCAACGCAGCGATCGAGCCGGTACCGGTGACGCTCAGCGGCACGCCGTCCTCCCGCTTCGTCTCTGCCGAGCTGTCCAAGAGCGAGCGGCCGGAGCTCACGGCGGCCCGCGTCGTCATCTCCGGCGGACGGGGCATGCAGAACGGCGAAAACTTCAAGCTGATCGAACCGATCGCCGACCGGCTTGGAGCCGCGGTCGGCGCCTCGCGAGCGGCGGTCGACGCCGGCTTCGTCCCGAATGATTACCAGGTGGGCCAGACCGGCAAAATCGTCGCGCCCGACCTCTACGTGGCTGTCGGCATCTCGGGCGCGATCCAGCATCTCGCCGGAATGAAGGACAGCAAAGTCATCGTCGCCATCAACAAGGACGAAGAGGCGCCCATTTTTCAGGTCGCCGATTATGGGCTGGTGGCCGACCTTTTCACAGCTCTGCCCGAGCTGAAAGCAGAGCTGGAGCGCACCTGATGAACGTCGAAGTAAAACAAGCACCGGCCGCGGCCGCAGGCGGCGTCGGCCTGCCGCTGCCGGCGATCACGAAAGTGGGCGTGATCGGCGCCGGACAGATGGGCAACGGAATCTCCCATGTCTGCGCGCTGGCGGGCCTACCGGTCGTGATGCTCGACGCGCGGCCCGAAGCGCTCGACCCGGCGATGAAGACGATGGCGCGTAACATGGAGCGCCAGGTCGCACGCAACCTCATCACCGCCGCCGACCGGGATGCAGCGCTCGCGCGCGTCACCACGACAACGGATTACGCGGCTTTCGGCGATTGCGACATGGTCGTCGAGGCGGCGACCGAGAAGGAAGAGATCAAGCGCGCGATCTATCAGGCGCTGACGCCGCATCTGAAGCCGGGCTGCGTGCTCGCCTCCAATACGTCGTCGATCTCAATCACGCGGCTCGGCGCGAGCACCGACCGGCCGGAGAAATTCATCGGCATGCACTTCATGAATCCGGTTCCGGTCATGAAGCTGGTCGAGATCATTCGCGGCATCGCGACCGACGAGCGGACCTTCCAGGCAACGCTGGCCCTCGCCGCGAAACTGAACAAGACGACCTCGGTCAGCGAGGATTTCCCCGCGTTCATCGTCAACCGCATCCTCGTGCCGATGATCAACGAGGCGGTGTACGCGGTCTATGAAGGCGTAGGCTCGGTTGGCGCAATCGACACGGCGATGAAGCTCGGCGCCAATCATCCGATGGGTCCGCTCGAACTTGCCGATTTCATCGGGCTCGATACCTGCCTTTCCATCATGCAGGTGCTCTACGAAGGGCTGTCGGACAGCAAATACCGCCCCTGCCCGCTCCTGGTGAAATACGTCGAGGCCGGCTGGCTCGGTCGAAAGACGAATCGCGGCTTCTACGACTACACACAGACGCCGCCGCGCCCGACGCGGTAGCGAGTTCAACTCCCGCGCGGTGGTGCACCCGTCTCCGATAACGGAGTCCCCTCAGAACTGCTTCAGCAGCCGCTCGATGTAATCCAATTCGGGCTGCGGCCGCGTCCGGTCGGCGTCGCGGCGGCGCAGTTCCTCCTGGATCGCGCGCGTGCGCGCCTCCTCCATCTTCTCCGGCACCTGTACGTCGCCGCTCTCGTCAGAGCCGGACGTGCCCTCGCGGAGCGGCCGGCCGAGCGGGTCGCGGCGGTCGTCAGCCCGGCGGTCGGCGTGGCCGCGAGGTGCATCCCAGGGGCGTGTCCCGCGGCCACGGTCCTGGCCGTATTGCTGGCCGCCATACCCATTGCCATTGCCGTCCTGTTGACCGGCCTGGTCGCCGTTGCCGTCCTGGCCGTCCTCGTCGCCCTGATCGTCGCCCTCGTCACCGCCCTGCGAGCGGCCGAACTGCTGCGCCATCTGCATGCTCATCGAGCGGCCACCCTTCTGCAGGGCCTCGATCGCCTTCTGCTCGCCCGCAGCCGCATCCTTGTCGTGACCCTGGCCGAGCGCCTGGATCGCGTCGCGCATGGCCGTGTCAGCGTCACCCAGGTTCGGCGGCAGCTTGCCGGTCAAGTCCGCGTATTGCTGCATCAGTTCGCCGAGCGCACGGCGTAGCGCCTGCTGCACGCGCTGATCGCTGTCGCGGTCCTTCGCCTGCTGCTGTTGTTGCGCCTGTTGCTGTTGTGGACCGCCCTGCTGCTGCGACGGGGTCTGATCGTAGCGCGGCGGGAAAGTGAAGGGTCGGCGCGAAAAATCCTGCTGCGCCTGCCGGTTCGGATCGTTGCTGCCGTCGCGCTGCTCGGAGCGGTCGAGCAGCGCGCCCTCGCGCTGCACCATGTCCTGCAGGGCGTTCATCTGTTGCTGCCCGCGCTGCCGCTGCTGCTGCCGCTGTCGCTCGCGCTCGGTGAGTTGCCCGTGCTCGGGGCGCGCGTTCTGCATCTCCTGCAGCATCTTGTCGAGTTCGGCGAGCTTCTGGCGCGCGTCGTCCATGCGGCCTTCTTCGAGCGCCTTGCGCGCCTCCTCGGCGAGCTTCTCCATGTCCTGCGCGTCGAGCTGCTGCGTCTCCGGATCGACGCGCTGGCTGTCGGGGTCGCGCCGCGCTTGCTCGGCGAGCGCCTGGAGGTGTTTGTCGAGCGCCTCCTGCACGTCGCGCATCGCCTTGTCGAGCTGCGCCGGATCGATCTTCTCGCCCTTCTGCTGGCGGTCGAGCAGGTCGTTCAACGCCTGTCGCGCCTCCTGTAGCGCCCGTGCCGTGCGGTCGGTGGCCCCCTCCTCCAGGTGCAGCGCAAGCAGCCACATGCGCGCCTGAACTGCCTCGACGGCGCCGGGATCGCGGTCGAAATGCAGCTGGGCGATGATCGACTGCAGGTTCAGATAGGCGCCGAAATCATCACCCCAGACTTCCGGGATCGCGGCGAGTTCCGCGAGCTCCAGGATCGCCGGGGTACGGTTGTCGGGATCGCGGCTGAGACCCTTGCGGACCTCCGTCAGCGCCTTCGCGATCGGGTTGTCGAAGCGGCGCTCGGGCAGGGTGAATCGCGCGTCGGCGCTGGTCCCGGTCAACCCCGGCGCGTCCTTCGCGACGAGCCGGGCGGTCACCGGGAGCCCCGCCCAAGGGTGCGGCGTGAGGTCCTGCAGTTTGATGCCACGCGCCTGCTTGGGGTTGCCGCCGGGCAACGGGATCGGGACGATCAGCGGCGGCGCATTGGCTCGCGCGTCGAGGCGGATCTCTGCGTCGAGGCTGGCGACACCATAACGGTGCGACACTTCCCACGGCAACCGCACCTGCGGAATGCGGGAACTGCCGCGTGCCCGGCCGGGCCGCTCGGTCCAGGTGACGACCGGGGCGGCGTCGGCGACGACGGTGAGATCCCATGCGCCGAGCTCGCGGCCGCGGCGTCGCACTTCGAGCCGGCCGCCGGAGGCGAGGTCCTGATCCGCCTGGAAGCTCGTCGCGTCGAGCGCCTTGAACGGCTGTGGCTGGCCGCCTAGCGTCATCGCGGGCGTCCCGCTGCCGCCGGTGATGTTGACGCTGAGATGCGAACCGGCCGGCACCGAGACGTCGCGGCTGTCCGCCTTGAGGAACACCGGTGCGAAGCCCGTGTATCCGGGCGGCGTGATCCAGGCCTGCAGCTGGCTCGGCGGCACCGGCGCGGGCGGGGCGAAGCTCGGCGTCACCGCGCGCAACAGCCGCATCGGTGTCTCGTCGCCCGCCACGACCAGCGATGCCAAGAGCGCCACGATCAGGCCCGCCCGCAACGCCCGCCGGTCACGCGCGGCGAGCCCAGGATGCGGCAGTCCAACACGCAGGCGGGCGAGCTGCGCCGCCGCACGCGCGACGTGCGCGCGCCACAGCACATCGGCGCCTGGAAACGCCGGCTTGTCGGTCAGAACGGCGAGCGGCCGGTGCCGCAGGCCCGACGCCCGTTCCAGCCGCCGGTCCGTGTCGTCGTCGCCAGGGCGCCCGCCGATCTGGCGCGCCGCGCGATACGTCGCGTAGGCGAACACCAGCCCGAACCCTGCAAGCAGCACGACGTGCGGCCAGCCGGGCAGCAGCTGCGGCAGATCGAGCAAGGCGAGGCAGAGGAACAGGCCGATCACGCCAAGCGCGGGCCAGGCCGCGGGCCATGCGCGCTCGAACAGCAGCACCAGGCGGGCCTGCGAGCGCCGCCGCCGCAACCGCCGCGGGAGACCGTCACTCGCGTCCCGCTCCTGGGCCGGCCCGATGGTCATGGGAACGATCTCCTCAGCGAAAATCCGGCACGCGCTCGCCGGCCCACAACGCCTCATGGGGCTGCCGGTCGCGGATCACCGTCCAGCGCGCGCCGTCAACCATCGCAATCGGCGCGAGCGGCCGGGCGTTGTAGGTCGAGCTCATCACCGCGCCGTACGCGCCCGCATCAAGGATGGCGACGCGCGCGCGCGGCGCCAGGGGCGGCAGTTGCCGATCGCGCGCGAAAGTATCGCCGCTTTCGCAAACCGGTCCCACCACATCGACGGTCACCGGCGCCTGCACCGCGTCGCGCGCGGCGAGCGGGACGATTCCATGCCAGGCGTCGTACATCGCCGGCCGGATCAGGTCGTTCATCGCCGCGTCGAGGACCACAAACCGGCCGCCCTTGTTCAGCAACACGGAAGCCAACAGCACCCCGGCCGGGCCGGCGAGCCACCGTCCCGGCTCGACGATCAGGCGAAGCCCCATCCCGCCGAAGGCCGTCCGCAGTGCCCCCGCGAAGGCCGGTACCGACAAGCCGGGCAGATCGCCGTAGGCGATGCCGAGGCCGCCGCCGCAATCCACTGTCTCGACCGTGTGTCCCGCCGCCCGCAGCGCCCGCACGAGCGCGGCGGTACGAGCGTAGGCGGCGCGGTAGGGGGCGAGGCTGAGGATCTGGCTGCCGATATGCAGCGCGATCCCGACCGGCTGCACACCCGGCAGCGCGGCGGCGCGGGCATACAGCGCGGGCGCGTCGGCATAGGGGATGCCGAACTTGTTGTCAGCCGTGCCCGTCGTGATCTTCGCGTGCGTCTGCGCATCGACATCGGGGTTGATGCGCAGCGCGACCCGCGTTGTCCGTCCCACGTCCGATACAACCGCGGCGAGCACTTCTAGCTCCGCCGCGCTCTCGATATTGATCTGCCCGATCCCCTCGCCGACCGCGTGGCGCAGCTCGCCTATCGTCTTGCCGACGCCGGAAAACACGATGTCGGCGGTGTTCACACCGGCCGCGAGCGCGCGCATCAGCTCGCCTTCGCTGACCACGTCCACGCCCGCCCCACCCCGGGCCATGAGGTTCACGACGGCGAGGTGGTCGTTCGCCTTCATCGCGTAGTGCACATGCGCGCCGACCGGCGCGAGCGCTTCCCGCAGCTCCGCCAGGCGCGCCCGCATCGTCCCGGCGCCATACACCCAGGCGGGCGTCCCGAGCGCATCGGCGATCGCGGCGAGCGGTACGTCTTCCAGCACCAAGCCGTCCATCGCGTGCATGGCGAGGTGCGGGCGGGCGGCGATCAGCTCGGCGGCGGTGGGATCGGGAGCGGAGCGGAACAGCGCGGTTGCGGACATATGCAGATGTTAGCAGGACGCAGCCGCACGCGCA
This sequence comes from Acetobacteraceae bacterium, assembly GCA_036265085.1. Classification (GTDB taxonomy): domain Bacteria; phylum Pseudomonadota; class Alphaproteobacteria; order Acetobacterales; family Acetobacteraceae; genus DATAPS01. The sequence continues at coordinate 8,120 of DATAPS010000353.1, forward strand.
CAAGGGTCGCGGCAGGGCTGGCTCACGGTAGGGCGGGGCTCGGATATTGCTTCGGATAAATGATATCCGCCGGCGGCCCGGGGGGCGACGGCGGACCCCTCTTGCCGCAGCCGGCGACGCACAGCGCCAGGGCGAGCGCGAGCAGCACCTCCTTCACGCCAGCGCCTCCAGCCAGCGCGCCGCCTGGCGGGCGACATTCGCGGGCGCTGTGCCGCCATAGCTGGTCCGCGAGGCGACCGAGGCGTCCACGGTCAGCACCGAGAACACATCCGCCGTGATCCCCGGCTCCTCCGCCTGCATCTCCGCGAGCGTCAGGCCCGCCAGATCGGTCCCCTTCGCCTCTGCCCGCGTCACCAGCCGCCCGGTAACGTGGTGGGCGGTGCGGAATGGGAGGCGCAGCACGCGCACGAGCCAGTCCGCGAGATCGGTCGCGGTGGAGAACCCCGCCCCTGCCATCGCGCGCATCCGCACCGTATCGGGCGTCAGGTCACGCACCATCCCGGCGGTCGCGGCGAGCGAGAGGCTCCAGGCGTCGGTGGCGTCGAACACCGGCTCCTTGTCCTCCTGCATGTCCTTCGCATAGGCGAGCGGCAGGCCCTTCATCACGGTCAACAGACCGACCAGCGCGCCCGCGATCCGGCCGGTCTTGGCGCGCACCAGTTCCGCCGCGTCGGGGTTGCGCTTCTGCGGCATGATCGAGCTGCCGGTGGTGAAGGAATCGGAGAGGCTGATGAAGCCGAAGGGATACGTACACCATATAACTATCTCCTCGGCGAAACGGGAGAGATGCATCGCCGAGATCGCCGCGGCCCCCAGGAACTCCAGCCCAAAGTCGCGGTCGGATACGGCATCCAGCGAATTCGCCATCGGCCGGTCGAAGCCGAGCGCCGCCGCGGTCATCTGGCGATCCACCGGAAACGAAGTCCCGGCCAACGCCGCCGCGCCGAGCGGGCTCTCGTTCAGACGCTTGCGCGCATCGGCGAGCCGCCCGCGATCGCGGGCAAGCATCTCGACGTAGGCGAGCAGGTGATGGCCGAAAGTGACGGGCTGCGCGGTCTGCAGATGCGTGAACCCTGGCATCGGATCGGCGGCAGAGGCGGCGGCGCGCTCGGCGAGCGCGCGCATGAGGTCGGCGAGCTGGGCGTCGATGCCGTCGATCGCATCGCGCACCCAGAGACGGAAATCGGTCGCCACCTGGTCGTTGCGGCTGCGCGCGGTGTGCAGGCGCTTGCCGGCCTCGCCGATGCGCTCGGTCAGCCGCGCCTCGATATTCATGTGGATGTCTTCGAGCGACTCGTCGAAGGCGAAGCGCCCCGCCTCGATCTCGGCGGCGATCGCCTCTAGACCGTGCGCAATCGCGCTCTCATCTTCCGCCGAGATGAGGCCGAGCTTGGCCAGCATGGCGGCATGGGCGCGCGATCCGCGGATGTCCTGCCGCCAGAGCCGGCGGTCGAAGGCGATGGAGGCGTTGATCTCCTGCATCACTACGGAGGGGCCGGCGGCGAACCGCCCGCCCCATTGCTGATTGGCCGCGGCGTTGCGGGGCTGGCCAGCGGGCATTTGGTTCACGGAGGCTGTTCCATCATGCGGATCACGACACGGCGCGCCACGCTGCTGAGCCTGGGGGCCGCGACCGGCGCGACCGTAGCGGCGGCCCTGCTGCTGCGCAAACCGCCCGCGCCGCATATCGCGACGCCGGTCGAGCCGCCCGGCCTGCCGCAGGTCGAACTCGCCTCGCTGTCGCGGCTGGTGCCGACCACCCCCCCTGCCCCGCCGCCGGCCGCGACCTTCCTCGACGCCGACGGCGCCGCGCACACGCTCGCCGATTTCGCGGGCAAGGCGCTGGTGGTCAATCTCTGGGCGACCTGGTGCCTCCCCTGCGTCGCGGAGCTGCCCGCGCTCGACGCCTTGGCGCGCAAGGGCGCGGCGGACGGGATCGTGGTGCTGCCGCTCTCCTCCGATCGCGGCGGTGCGGCGGCGGTGCGGGCGTTCTACGCGGCGCACGGCATTGCCACCCTCGGCATCTGGATCGACGACAAAGGCGCGGTCGCTCGCACGTGGCAGGCGCGGGGCATCCCGACGACGCTGATCATCGACCGGCAGGGACGCGAGCGCGGGCGGCTCGAGGGCGCGGCGGACTGGGCGAGCGACGACAGCCTCGCGAGGCTGAAGACGCTGACGGCGTAGCGGGGTGTCCCGCTGTCCCGCTGTCCCACTTCCCTGGTGTTTGGGACAAGCGGGACAGCGGGACAAGCGTTGTGGGCAACGGCGGCCGTTAGTGAGAATGACGCTTCTGTCAAATAGGGGGCAAATAGCGGACAATTCAGCGCAAATCCGTTAGTTATACTTGCGCCGACACCCCCCTCCGCGGCACATGACGCCCGTCACCAACGAGGGTCAAACCGTGAACGTTTCGCTCGCTGACATCGACGCCGTTGCCAGCCTTCGTGCGCGCCTGTGGGACGGGGGGTGGCGGCCAGTGGCGCTGCGGAGCGGGGAGAAGGTCCCCGCCGCCCGCGCCTGGACAGATCGCGCGCGCCGCGATCCACCCGAGGATGCGGTGGAGACGCCCGATCCCGCGGCGCTCAACACCGGCCTGCTCTGCGACGGGCTGCGCGTGCTCGATCTCGACATCGACGACGCCGACGCGGCGCAGCACGTGCGCGCCCATGCCTTCATGCGGCTCGGCGAGACGCTGCTGCGCACCCGGCGGGGCACGGCGCGTTGCGCCCTCGTCTACCGCGCCGCCGCCGGCAGCCCGGGCAAGGTCACGCTGGCCGGCGCGCGCGGCAAGATCGAGGTGCTCGGGCATGGCCAGCAGCTCCATGCCTTCGGGCCGCACCCGTCCGGAGCGGCGATCACATGGGCGGCGGAGTCGCCCGAGACGCATCCCTGCGACCGCCTGCCCGCCGTGGAGGAACGCACGCTGCAGCACTTCCTCGCCGAAGCCGGACGGTTCATCGACGCGGAGGCCCCACGGATGCTGCCGCCGTCTCCCCCGCCGCTGGCCGCCCCCGCTGTCCCGCCGCTCGATCTGTGTGCGGCGCTCGCGGTCATCCCCAACCAGGGCCCGGCCGACTGGGAGCATTGGAACGCGGTCGGCATGGCGTGCTGGGCGGCGAGCGGCGGATCGGATGCCGGAGAAGCAGCCTGGCGGGCGTGGTCGGCGCAGCATCCCCGCCACGACGCGGCGGTGCTCGGCGCGCGCTGGCGGCATTTCTTCACCTCGCCGCCGACGCTGACGGGCGCTGCCAAGCTGTTCGGCCTGGCGCGTGCAGCCTGCGCCGAGTTCCGCCGCCCGAGCGAGCTGCGCGCGGCGCAGGCGACGGAGATGGCGGGTTTCGCCCCAGGTCTCGCCCCAGGTCTCGCCCCGGCTCTCGCCACAGGTCTCGCCCCGGTCTCGCACGGCGTGTTGTCGGCGATGCCGCTGCCGCCGCGCGTGATGGCGCTCGCCCCGGTGCTGCCGATCCCCGGCCTCGCGATGCTCTACGCGCCGCGCGGCATGGGCAAGACCTATGCGGCGCTCTCGATCGCCTACGCCATTGCGAGCGGCGGGGTGGCGCTGCGTTGGTCCGCGCCCGCGGCGCGGCGGGTGCTCTATATCGACGGCGAGATGCCGGCGGGCGCGTTGCAGCAGCGCATCGGCCAGATCGTGCGCGGCATGGCCGCACCCCTCGCCTCCGACGAGCATGTCCGCTTCATCGCATCGGATCTGCTGCCGGAGGGCCTGCCCTCGATCGCGCGGCCGGAGACGCAGGCGCTGATCGATCGCGCGCTCGGCGAAGCCGAGGTGCTGGTGTTCGACAACATCTCCACGCTCACCGGCGGGATGCGCGAGAACGAAGGCGACGACTGGGAGATTCTGCAACGCTGGCTGCTGTCGCTGCGCAGGCGGGGCCTCGGCGCGCTGCTGATCCACCACGCCGGCAAGCGCGGGCAGCAGCGCGGCACCAGCCGCCGCGAGGACGTGCTCGACACGGTCATCGCGCTGCGCCGCCCGGAGGATTACGTCGCGACGCAGGGGGCGCGGTTCGAGGTGCATCTGGAGAAGGCGCGCGGGGTGTTCGGCGACGACGCCGAGCCGTTCGAGGCGGCGCTGGAGGCGACAGAGGACGATGGCCTGGTGTGGCGGACCGGACCGCTGGAGGCTGAGCCGGTCACGGAGTTGCCGGAGGGGTGGCAGGCGGCGATCTCGCTGCTCCGGCAGGGCCGGACGGTGTGCGACGTCGCGGCGGCGACCGGTCTGTCGAAGTCGGCAGTCAACCGGGCGCGGCAGCGGGCGGCGCGGTGAGTTTGTCCCGCTGTCCCGCTGTCCCACTCGCCTAGGGAAGTGGGACAGCGGGACAGCGGGACAAAGCGCGGGGGCTTACCTCACAGGATCGCCGCGTGGACGAAGCTGCTGATCGTGTCCATGCGGCGGCCGTGCCAGGCTTCCGGCATCCGGCAGTTCGAGAAATACGCGAACGAAACGCCTGATTCCGGATCGCCCCAGCATTGCGAGCTGCCCGCGCCGCCATGGCCGAACACGCGCGCATTGGCGATCGCGCCGTGGCTGCTGGTGGGCTTGGTGCCGCGGAGATAGGGGCCGAGGCCGCGGTGCATCGGCACGCCCTGGTTGCCGTCCACCATGTCGCCGGTCCAGTCCCGGATCGCGTATTCCAGCGTGCGCCGGGAGACGATGCGCGTGCCGTTCAGCGCGCCGCCTTCGAGCATCATCTGATAGAGCGCCGCCATCGCGGGCGCGGTGGCGAAGCCGCCGCCGCCCGGCACGCCGGCGGCACGGAACTCCGGCAGGCTGCGGTCGGCCGTGAGCGTGACGCCCGAGTCCGACGGCTCATGCATGTCGGCGCAGCGGGACTGCGCGCTCGCGGGAACGCCGACGTGGAGGTCCTCGTCGAGCCCGAGCGGTTGCGTCACGCGCTGCCGGATCACGTCGCGGAAATCCTTGCCGGTGAGCGCTTCCATCAGCACCGCGAGCGTCCAGTGCGCGGAGGCGCCGTGGTAGTGCATTCGCGAGCTGGGGGTCCATTCGAGGGTGAAGTTGCAGACGGCCTCGCGCAGGCGCTTGTGGTCCGCCCACGCCTCGGGGGGGACGGCGGCGTTCGGGTAGCCGGCGCGATGGGTGATGATCTCGAGAATCGTGATGTCGCCCTTGCCGTTGCGGGCGAACTCGGGAACGTGGTCCGCCATGCGATCGGTGAAACGGAACGCGCCTTCCTCAAACAGCGTCCAGAGTGCCGCGGCGGTGACGACCTTGGTATTCGAGAACATCAGCCAAAGCGTGTCCGGCTTGGCCTCGCCGCGTGCTGCGAGGCGTGCCTTCCCGAACGTTCGCGTCGCAACCAACCGTCCGTGGCGGGCGATGGCGTATTGCGCGCCGGGATAGCGGCCCTCGGCGATCTGCGCATCGATCAGCGCATCCATGCGCGCGATCGGCTCGGGCCGTAGTCCGGCCTCCTCGATCGTCGTCGGCGGTGCGTATTCCTGCATGACGATGTTCCTCCCTGAAACGGGCATCGCACCACGCAGGCGGCGGCACCGCAACGCCTTGCCGGGGCATGGCACATGCGCCAGTTTGCCCGGATTGAACGGGGGACGTCTCGCACAATGACGCAGATCCGCGCGGTCGCGATGACACTCGGCTCGCTCCTGATGGCATCCGCCGCGTTCGCGCCCGCCTTCGCACAGGACAAGCCGGTGCAGCTCAAGCTCTCGCATTGGGTGCCGCCGCAACATCCGTTGCAGGCGGCGATCCAGGACTGGGCCGACGACGCGAAGAAGGAGTCCGGCGGCACGATCACGTCGGTGATCTTCCCCGCCGAGCAGCTCGGCAAGGCGTTCGATCACTACGACATGGCGCGCGACGGCATCGCCGACGCCGCCTATGTCAATCCCGGATACCAGCCGGGGCGCTTCCCGATCATCGCGGCGGGCGAACTACCGTTCGAGTTCCGTGACGCCAAGACGGGCACGGCGGCGGTCGATGCTTGGTATCGCAAATATGCCGCGACCGAGATGAAGGACGTGCATTACTGCTTCGCCTTCGTCCACGACCCCGGCACGCTGCATAGCCGCCGCGAGCTCCGCCTGCCGACGGATATCGCGGGCACGAAGGTGCGGCCGGCGGATGCGACGATCGGCACGTGGGTGACCGATCTCGGCGGCAGCAACGTGCAGGCGAGCGCGCCCGGCTCGCGCGATTTGCTGGAACGCGGCGTCGCCGACTCGATCTTCTTCCCGTGGGGATCGACGGTGCTGTTCGGCATCGACAAGGTGACGAAGTACGACATGGACGCGGCGATGTATGTCACGACCTTCGTCTGGGTGATGAACAAGGCGAAATACGAGGGGATGTCGGCCAACCAGAAGAAGGCGATCGACGATCACTGCACGACCGATTGGGCGGTGCGGTTCGCAAGCCCGTGGGCGGATTTCGAGCATGCGGGCATCGAGAAGATCCGCGCGGAGCCGTCGCACACGATCGTGGAGCTGACGCCGGATCAGCTCGCGGCGTGGAAGAAGTCCGCCGAACCGCTGCGGCGGTCCTGGGCGGCGGGCGTCAAGAAAGCCGGCGGCGACCCGGACGCGGTCGAGCAGGCGCTGCAGGCCGAGATCGCGCAGCGCCACGCCGGGTATTGATGAGCGGCGGCATCGACCGGTTCATCGCGGTCATCGAGCGGATCGCGGGCGGGTTCCTGGCGCTCGTCACCGCACTGACGTTCGTCTCGGTCGTGCTGCGCTACGTGTTCGCATGGTCGATCCCGGACAGCTACGATCTCAGCCGCAATTTCCTGGGCATCCTGATCTTCTGGGGCATTGCGGTGACCGGCTTTCGCGGCGAGCACATCACCGTCGAGCTGTTCTACAATGTGCTGCCGCGGCCCGGGCGCCGCGCGCTCGACGTGGCGGCCACTGTGTTCGCGCTGTTCTGCATGGCGGTGTTCGCCTGGGCGATGTTCGGCAAGGTGCTGGACACGCAGGCGTCGGGCGAGACGACATACGACATCCACCTGCCGGTCTGGTGGTTCTACGGCCTCGCCTGGCTCGGCATCGCGGGCTCGGTGCTGATGCTGCTGGTGCGCCTCGCGCGGCAGCTGCGCAATGCGCCGTCGTCGGAAGGCGCGGGCATCACGGTGAGTCACTAGATCAGCATGAGTTGCACGTTTCTGCCTCTCCCCTTCCGGGAGAGGGTCGGGGTGAGGGGGACACACCCCGGTATCTCGCCTGAATCCCCCCGTCCCCCACCCCCCTCCCGCGAGGGGAGGGGGCGCTAAATGGACCCGACCTTCGTCGCGATCATCGGCTTCGTCGCGCTGTTCGCGCTGATGCTGCTGCGCTTCCCGATCGGCTTGGCGATGGGCGCGGTCGGCATCGCGGGGTTCGGCGCGATCGTCGGCTTCGACCCGGCGCTGAAGCTGCTCGCGCAGTCGCCGATCCGGACCGCGACGGATGCCGGTTTCGCCGTCATCCCGATGTTCCTGCTGATGGGCACGATCGCGTCCGTCTCCGGCATGTCCGGCGAGTTGTTCCATGCCGCCAACACCTTTGTCGGCCACCGCAAGGGCGGCCTCGGCATGGCGACAATCGCCGCCTGCGCCGGGTTCGCCGCGATCTCCGGCAGCTCCGTCGCCACCGCCGCAACCTTCTCCGCGGTCGCCTATCCGGAGATGCGGCGCTTCCATTACCCACAGAGCTTCTCCACCGGTGTCATCGCGGCGGGCGGCACGCTCGGTGCGATCCTGCCGCCATCCCTCGTGCTCGCGGTCTACAGCCTGATCACGCAGCAGGACGTGGGGAAGCTCTACATCGCCGGCATCCTGCCCGGCCTGCTCGCCGTGGTGATGTATGTCTGCACCATTTTCCTGATCGGCGCCGCCCGTCCGCGCTTTCTGCCGAACGGTCCGCGCAGCACCTGGATGGAGCGCCTCGCCGCCGTTCGCGGCGTGTGGGCGATCACGCTGCTGTTCCTTTTCGTCATCGGCGGGATGTATGGCGGCGCCTTTACGCCGACAGAAGCCGCGAGCATGGGTGCGGGCGGCGCGTTCCTGATCTCCGTTGCGCGCGGGCGACTCACCATGGGGCAGTTCCTCACCTGCCTGATGCGCGCGCTCCGCACGAGTGCGGCGATCTTCACGATCCTGATCGGCGCGCTGCTGTTCGGCTATTTCCTGACGATCACGCAGACGCCGCAGAGCGTGACCGAATTCCTCACCGGCCTCGGTCTCGGCCGCTACGGCGTGCTGCTCGTCATCATGCTGATGTATCTCGTGCTCGGCTGCGTGATGGACGCGATGGCGATGGTGATCCTGACCGTGCCGATCATCTTTCCCGTCATCACCACGTTGGGTTTCGACCCAATCTGGTTCGGCGTCATCATCGTCATGACGGTGGAGCTCGGGTTGATCCATCCGCCGGTCGGAATGAACGTGTTCGTAATCAAGAGCGTCGTGCGCGATGTCGGCATCGGCACGATCTTCGTCGGCGTGATTCCGTTTGTCGTGACCGACATCGTCCGCCTCGCGATCCTGATCGCGTTCCCGACCATCTCGACCTACTTGCCGGAGCACATGTAATGGATTTCGACATCACTCGCTCGCTGCGCGACGCGATCGGCGCGGACGGCGTGCGCGCCGGAGACGGGATCGAGCCGAAGCATTTCGGCGACTGGGCGGTGACGGTTCCACCGGAGTCTCGACCCGCCGTGGTCGTCTATCCCCGCAGCACCGAGGAGGTCGCGTCGGTGTTGCGAACGTGCAACGAGCATCGCATCCCCGTCGTGCCGCAAGGCGGGCTCACCGGGTTGGCCGGCGGTGCTGCGCCCGTACCCGGGTGCGTCGCGCTTTCGCTCATCCGGATGCGAGCGGTGGAGGAGGTGGATGCGGCGGGTACGACAATGACGGTGCAGGCCGGCGTGCCGCTCCAGGTGATCCAGGAGGCGGCCGATGCCGCGGGCCTGCTGTTCCCGATGGACATCGGCAGCCGCGGCTCCTGCCAGATCGGCGGCAACGTCTCGACGAACGCGGGCGGCGTGCGCGTGTTGCGCTACGGCATGACGCGCGACCTGGTGCTCGGCGTCGAGGCGGTGCTGGCGGACGGCACGGTGCTGTCGTCGCTCAACAAGATGCAGAAGAACAACACCGGCTACGACCTGAAACAGCTCTTCATCGGCAGCGAGGGCACGCTCGGCGTCATCACACGTGTGGTGCTGAAGCTGTTTCCGAAACCCGTGAGCGTCAGTACCGCGTTCTGTGCGCTGCCCGACTACGACTCGGTTCTCGAGTTCCTCAAGCGCACCCGCACCGGCCTGGGCGCCACACTGTCGGTGTTCGAGGTGATGTGGCCGGAGTTCTACGCGCTCTACTGCAAGAATTTCGAGCGCCGCCCGCTGCCGGAGGGCGGCAGCAGCATCAATGTGCTGATAGAGGCGATGGGCAGCGATCACGAACGCGACGAGGCGCATTTCACCGCGACGATAGAGGCGGCGATGGAGGCCGGAATCATCACCGACGCGGCGATCGCGCAATCCGGCCGGCAGGCGGCGGAGATCTGGGAACTACGTGATTCGGTCGCCGAATTCTCCCGCACCTTCGGGCCGCACGCGGGGTTCGACGTGAGCATTCCGGTGGCGCGGATCGGGAAGTTCGTGCGCGAGTGCGGCGCGGTGCTGGAGCGGCGGCAACCGGGCGTCCGCGTGCTCTGGTTCGGCCACATGGCGGACAGCAACCTGCACATCAACATCGCCATCGACCAGGGCGGCGCGCCGAAGCAGGACATCGAAGCGATCGTCTATGGATGCGTGCGCGACTACGGCGGCTCCGTCTCCGCCGAGCACGGGATCGGGTTGCTGAAGCGGGCCTATCTCGGCTACTCCCGCACGCCCGCGGAGCTCGCGGTGATGCGGCGCCTGAAGGCGGCGCTGGACCCGAACGGGATTCTCAACCCGACGAAGATTTTCGCGATGGATCTCAGAACGTAAAGTTGCCGGTGATGATCGGGCCGCCCAGGTTCAGCTTCGGGATCGTCGCGTCCCCGCCCCCGCGGAAGCTCAGGTAGCGGTATCCGACCGACACACCGAAAGTTTTGGTCTGATAGCCAAGTCCAGTGAAGCCCTGCCAGGTGAAGTTCGCTCCCTCGCCGGCATCGAGGTAGAAGGGGACGAAGAACCGGCCACCGCCGAACGCATCGACGCTCCCTACGAAGACGCGCCCGCGGACGCCGCCGATACCGTCAGCAATGGTTTTGTTTACAGTCAAGCCTGCACTTCGCCCGAATACGACCGACCCGTCGGGTCGCGACAGGCCGACCCCGAGGCTCAGATTCGTCTTGTCGTCCAACGAAACGAGGCGCACGCCTGCGAACGCTTCGACAGCGCCCCAGTCGCCCTCCGCCACCTTGTAGCCGCCCGCCAACGTCCAGATCGTGGTGCCGAGGCGCGTGCCCTGCGTCGCCTGCACGAATTTGCTCGCGTCGGTCGGCACCAGGCCAAGGTTGAACGTGCGGACCCGTTCGCCCGTGGCGCCGACATTTAGATACATGATGTCCGAGAGCAGCGAGAAGCGCTGATATTCGACGTCTCCTGCAAGCATCGCGCCAAAATTCAGCTTCGGGATATAGTCCCCAGGCGTGGTCCTCAGCGTCGTCGTCGCGGTGCCGCCGCCGCGGATGGGATAATTCACGGTCGTTCTGATCGTCGGCAGCCAGAGATAGGGATACAGGTTGACGGTCAGGGGGGGCGGTTCGACCGCAACGGTCGACGCGGGCACCGCGACCGGAGCGGGTGCGGGCGCCGGCACGCTTGCTGTCTGAGCTCGCGGCGCTGTCAGCGGCGCGAGGGCGAACAATGCGGAGATCGCCGCACCAACACATCTCTTCGGCTGCATGCGAGCTCTCCCCTCCGAATCGATGCGGCGGCTGGACATTCTCGTGAAACTCCTTCCCGTCCGCAATGACCCGGCGGCCACAGGCAGCCGCCAAATGCGCCCGACGCTCATTCTGCCGAGCGCATACGCTTACCGCGGCAATCCCGGCTACAGGTTGGGTTGGGACCGGCGGGCTCAGCGGATGCGCGGGTGCCTACAAATGCGCCAGCCAAACATCAAGGACCGCCGCCCTTCCCTCCTCCCGCACCGCCCGGAAGCCCGCCTCCAACGCCGCCTCGAGCTCGTCGGCCCGCTCCACCTTCAGCCCGAGCGCCCCGCCCGCTGCCGCCGCAATGCCTGCGTAATCCGGTGGCGGATCGAACGTGACGCCGATCTCGTTCGCCCCGCTCGCGTAACCCTTCGGATGCACCGCCAGCATGGAGAATTTCGGCGCCCGCCAGCCCCGGTTGTTCAGCACGATCTGCAGGAACGGCGCGCGATATTGCCGCGCCATCCAATGCACCGTCGACGGAATGGAGAACATGTAACTGCCGTCGCCGCCGATCGCGACAACCGTCTTGTCCGGCTGCGCCAGCTTCGCCCCGATCGCCGCCCCGCCGTTCCACCCCAAAGACCCGCCGCCGCTCGTGAACATCGAAGCCGGACGCGTGCTCATCAGATGGCTCACAACCGTGCCGTAATTCGTAATGCTCTCGTTCAGCACCACGCAATCCGCATCCAGACGCCCGCGCAACCGAGAAACGAGATACGGCACCGTGATCGTGTCGCCCTCTGGCACCTCGCGCGAATACAGCGCCTCCACCCGATCACGCCGCCGCTCCGCCGACTGCGCGATCCGGTCTGCCACCGCGTGATTATCCACCGCCGCGCGATCGAGCCGTGCGTTGATCTGCCGAAGTGAGGTGAAGCTATCCGCGCGATATACTCCTCGGGCGCGGATGTACCAAAGCGGCATTGCCTCCTTCAGCGGATCGCTGTCGATATGCAGCACCGTCGCGTCCGGCCTTGGGCGAGTCACCGTCGGCACCCAGGGCACATCGCTATCGATCACCAGCACGACATCGGCCTCGCCGAGCGCCTGGTTCTGTGCCGGCTCGTTCCACCAGCAGCCCTGGTACAGCGGCTCGTCGGCGGGGAAATTCACGGTATGCGGCACCGAATCCAGCACGCCCATCCCTAGCCGCCGGCACAATTTCACCAGCTCCGTTACCGCCGCCGGCCGACGCCCGAGATAGGATGTCACCACCAGCGGCCGGTGCGCGCCGAGCAACACCGCCGTGATCTCCTCGATGCTCTCCGGCGCGAGCCCGCCCGGTGCCACCGCCGGCCACTCGGCGCGATCGAGAGAAACCGGCGGCACCTCCTCCTCCAGCACCTCGCGCGCGATCATCAGATATACCGGGCCGCGCGGCTCGCTTGTCGCGAATTGCAGCGCGCGGCTCACCATTTGCTTGAGGTTCCGGCCGCTGCGGATCTCCGCATCGTAGCGCATGTATTGCCGCACGATCCCGCGCTGGTCGTGCACGTCCTGCAGCCACTGGATGAACTCGTTGCGGCTGCCGCGCAGCTCGCCTTCCTGGGTATAGGGCGAAGCACCGGCGACGATCAGCACCGGCACGCGCCCCTTCGCCGCGTTGTGGACGGCGCCGCCGAGCGCCTGCGTGCCGCATTCGACATGCACCAGCACGCATTGCGGCTGCCCGGTCGTCATCGCGCAGCCGTGCGCGGCCGACAGCGCCACCATCTCGTTCGGGCAGGTGACCAGATCCGGCACGCGCCGCCCCTCCACACGCCCGGCCGCGAGCGCCTCGATGATTCCCGGATGATCGCTGCCGAGATTGGCGAAGATCTTGCTGATCCCCGCCTCGGTCAGCGCCTCAAGGAAGGCCGTGCTGGCGGTATACAAGCGTGCGTCTCCGTTCGGCGTTTTGCCGATGAGTATCCCGCACGAACCGGAACGCGGCAACGTGAGGCCGCTTCCCCATCGCGGCGGCGGCGTGCTTAAGTCGGCCGCGAAACGGGAGGCGATCGCATGATCAGGCGCGTGTTTCTGACGCTTGCGTTCCTCGCGGCGATAGCGGCCAGCGCATCCGCGCAATCGCCCGTGCGCATCGGCGTGATCGCGACGCTGAGCGGGGCGGCGGCCTCGCTCGGCACGCAGCTGCGCGACGGGTTCCAGCTCGGCGTCGACACGCTCGGCGGCAAGCTCGGCGGCGTACCCGTCGCCGTCAGCGTGATCGACGACGAGCTGAAGCCGGATGTCGCGGTAACCAAGATCCGCAACCTGCTCGACAGCGAGCACGCGAGCTTCGTGGTCGGCCCGATCTTCAGCAACATTCTGCAAGCGATCTTCAAGCCGGTGACGGAGAGCGACGCGATCCTGATCAGCCCGAACGCCGGCCCGTCCACCTACGCCGGCCGCGCGTGCAATTCCGGCCTGTTCGTCACCAGCTACGAGAACGACCAGATCCACGCCGTGATGGGCAAGGTCGCACAGGACAAGGGCTACAAGCGCGTCTTCCTGCTCGCACCGAACTATCAGGCGGGCCGCGACGCGATCAACGGCTTCAAGAGCGCGTTCAAGGGCGAGATCGTCGGTGAGGAATACGTCCCGCTCAACCAGCTCGACTTCCAGTCCGAGCTGGCGAAGATCGCCGCCGCGAAGCCCGACGCGATCTTCACGTTCATGCCGGGCGGTCTCGGCATCAATCTGGTGAAGCAGTACCGCCAAGCGGGCCTCTCCAATATCCCGTTCCTGTCCAACTTCACCGTCGACGAAAGCGTGCTGCCCGCGGAAGGCGACGCGGCGCTCGGATTCTTCACCGGCGCGGACTGGGCGCCGAATTTGGACAACCCCGCGAACAAGGCGTTCGTCGCAGCGTTCGAGAAGAAATACGGCTACGTCCCCGGCAGCTACGCGGCGCAGGCCTACGACACGGCGCTGCTGATCGACAGCGCCATTCGCGGCGCGGGCGGGTTGGGCGGTAAGACAAAGCTGGAAGCGGCGCTGGAGAAGGCGGACTTCAAATCCGTCCGCGGCAACTTCAAATTCGGCGTCAACCACTACCCCGTGCAGGACTTCTACCTCGCGCAAGTAGCCAAGCGGGCGGACGGGAAATACGAGACCGAGATCCGCGAGAAGATCTTCTCCAACGACGTCGACCCGTTCGCTGCCGAGTGCAAGATGAAGTGACGCTCCTCCTCGTCCAGATCCTCAACGGCGTCCAGCTCGGCCTGTTGCTCTTCCTGATCGCGTCCGGCCTCACGCTCGTGTTCGGCGTGATGGACTTCATCAACCTCGCCCATGGCGTCCAATACATGATCGGCGCCTATCTCGGCGTCGCCTGCGCGGGCCTCGCCGGTAATTTCTGGATCGGCATGCTGGTCGCATCCGTCATCGCCGGCATCGTCGGCCTAGTGCTCGAACGCTGCGTCTTACGCTTCCTCTACGGCCGCGACCATCTCGATCAGGTACTCGCCGGTTCTGGCGTCATTCTCGCGACGAATGAGCTTGTCCGCGTGATCTGGGGAGACGCGCCGTTGCAGATGCCGATGCCCGCGCTGCTCGCCGGCTCCGTGCCGCTGATGGACGGGATGCGCTACCCCGTCTACCGCATCGCACTCATCGCCGCCGCGCTGATCGTCGCCGCTGGCCTCACGTTCGCGGTCGGCCACACCCGCGCCGGGATGCTCGTGCGCGCGGGTGCCAGTGATGCCGTTATGGTCCGCGCGCTCGGCGTCGATATCGGCCGGCTGTTTACGCTCATCTTCGGCATCGGCGCGATGCTCGCCGGCTTCGCGGGCGTGCTCGCGGCGCCCCTGGTCTCCATCGAACCGAGCATGGGCGACAACCTGCTGATTCTCGCCTTCGTCGTGATCGTCATCGGCGGCGTCGGCGCGATCCGTGGCGCGTTCGTCGCCGCCCTCCTCGTCGGCCTCACCGATACGCTCGGCCGCTCGATGGCGACCGATGCGGCGAAGGCGGTGCTCTCGGCGTCCGCCTCTGCACGCGTCGGGCCGGCGATCGCGTCGATGCTGATCTATATCGTCATGGCCGCCATCCTCGCCGTGAAACCCGCCGGCCTCTTCCCCGCCCGCGCGTGAGAGACCGCGCCGCCCCGATAGCGATCTTCGCCGCCTTCGTGCTCGTCCCGTTCCTGCCCTGGGGCGGCGCCTACAACCTGGCCGTGGCGCTCATGGCCCGCGCCGCCGTGTTCGGCCTCGCCGCCCTCAGTCTCGATTTCATCCTCGGCGTCGGTGGCATGGTCAGCTTCGGTCACGCCGCCTTCTTCGTCATCGGCGCCTACGCGACCACCATCCTCGATGCGAACCACATCGATGGCGCCGCTCCTGTCTTCGCCACCGCCGCAATCGCATCAGCCTTCTTCGCACTCGTCACCGGCGCGGTCGCGCTGCGCACGCGCGGGGTCAACTTCATCATGATCACGCTCGCCTTCGCGCAGATGGTCTATTTCGCGGCCGGCTCGCTCGCCGATTACGGCGGTGACGACGGCTACACGCTGGCCGCGCGCACCACGCTGCTCGGCCGTAGCGTGTATTACTGGATGTGCCTCGCCATCCTGCTCACCGCCTACCTGCTCTGCCGCAGGGTTGTCGCCTCGCGCTTCGGTCGCGTGCTGCGCGCGATCAAGCAGAACCGCCGGCGCGTGCAGGCCCTCGGGTTCGATGCCTGGATGTATCAGCTCGTCGCCTATGTCATCGCCGCGACGCTTTGCGGCCTCGCCGGCGTGCTGCTCGCCAACAGCGCGGAGTTCGTGTCGCCGGCCTACGGCGCTTGGCAGCGCTCCGGTGACCTGCTGATTATGGTGATCCTCGGGGGCGCCGGCAGCCTGCATGGCGCAGTTGTCGGCTCGATCGCCGTCGTGCTGCTCGAAGAAGTCCTCGGCCGATTCACCGAGCATTGGCGGCTGATCTACGGTCCGCTGCTGATTCTCTCCGTCCTGTATGTGCGCGGCGGACTCGCAGCAATGTCCGCCGGCCGCCCCGGCTACCTCGGCCGGGATTTTTGATCTATTCTGCCATTGCAGCGAGGGGAGATCGCATCCATGGGCAAACTGAACGCCGGCATCACGCTGCCCAATCAGGGCGACGGCGGGATCACCTGGAATATCCTTGGCCAGACGTATTTCCTGAAGGAAAGCTGCGACACTTCGTTCTCCTTCGAGGTCCACGGCGAGCCTGGCACCTTCGTGCCGCCCCACATCCACCCGACGCAGGACGAGTTCATCTACTGCATCGAAGGCGAGATGGAGCTCACGCTGGACGGCCAGACACACCGCCTGCCGCAGGGCGGCATGGCCCGCATGCCGATGGGGATCCCGCACGGCTACAAGAACGTCGGCTCCTCGAAGCTCGTCCGCTCGCTGTTCTGGGTCTCGCCTGCGCGCAAGCTGCACGAGCTGTTCACCCGTATCCACAACATCCCCGACCCTGCGGAGGTCGTCCGCATCTCCGCCACTTGCGAGGTTGATTTCCTGCCGCCGCCCGGCTGAAGCAGCGCCACCTTTCGACCGCCACCGGAGTTTCCCAGCAATGCTGCCCAAGACGATCGCGACCGTCGCGCTGAGCGGCACACTGGCCGACAAGCTGGAGGCGGCGGCCGCGGTGGGATTCGACGGTGTCGAGATGATGGAAGCCGATTTGCTGAGCTTCGACGGATCACCCGCCGATGCGCGCCGCATCGCGGAAGATCTCGGCCTCACCATCGACCTGTACCAGCCGTTCCGCGATTTCGAGGCGATGCCCGAGCCCCAGCGCAGCCGCAATCTCGACCGCGCCGAGCGCAAGTTCGACATCATGCAGGCGCTTGGCACCGATCTCGTCCTGGTCTGCAGCAACACGCAGCCAGCCGCGCTGGACGACGATTCGCGCGCCGCCGCCGACCTCGCGGCGATGGCGGAGCGCGCCGCGGGCCGCGCGCTGCGCATCGGCTTCGAGGCGCTCAGCTGGGGCCGGCACATCCGGCTCTGGGGACACGCGTGGCGCATCGTCGAGCGCGCGGCGCATCCGGCGCTCGGCCTGATCGTCGACAGCTTCCACACGCTCGCGCTCGGCGACGATCCGTCTGGCCTCGCCGCGATCCCCGGCGATCGCCTGTTCTTCGTCCAGCTCGCCGACGCGCCGCGGCGTGACATGGACGTGCTCTCGTGGAGCCGCCACTACCGCAGCTTTCCGGGTCAGGGCGAGCTGCCGGTTGACAGCTTCGTTCGCGCGGTGCTCGCCAGCGGCTACCGTGGGCCACTCTCGCTTGAGGTGTTCAACGACCATTTCCGCGCAGCACCTGCGCGGACGATTGCGCGCGACGGGCTCCGCTCGCTCATCCTCGCGGAAGCAACTGCGCTTGGCCCTCGCACGCTGCCGGATATTCCGGAGATCGACCGCATCGAGTTCCTCGAATTCGCGCTCGACGACACCACCCGCGACGAGCTTGCGGACCTGCTGAAGCGGCTGGGTTTCCGCCTAGCCGGCCGCCATCGCTCGAAAGCGGTCGAGCTCTATCGCCAGGGCAGCATCAATCTCGTCCTCAATACCGAGCAGGACACTGCGGCGTCGGAGCATTTCCAGCACCACGGCCCATCGGTTTGCGCGATGGCGCTGCGGATTGACGATCCGGCGCGTGCTCTCGCCCGGGCACGTGCGTTGCTGGTCCCGGATTGGCACGAGCGCATCGGCGAGGGCGAGCGCCGCATCCCCGCTGTCCGGAATCCGGACGGGACACTGATCTACCTGATCGAGCGCAATCAGCACGGCCGCGATTTCTGGGCAGATGATTTCAATCTGACCGACGCCGGTCACGCCGACGCTCCAGGTGCGGGCCTGCAGTCAATCGACCATCTCGCGCTGGCGCTCGCGGCGGGCCAGATGGACACCTACGTGCTATTCTGGCGTGCGCTGTTCGGCCTGACCCCGCAGCCAGTCTGGGATCTTCCCGATCCGTTCGGGCTGATCCAGAGTCGGGCGATGGTCAACGCCAGCGGCACGCTGCGCTTGACGTTCAACGTGTCCGAAGCGCGCGACACTGTCACCAGCCGCTTCGTCTCCACCTTCGCCGGCGCCGGCGTCCACCATATCGCCTTCGCGACGCGCGACGCGGCCGCGACCATGGACACGGTGCAGGCCGCCGGCGCACCCACCCTCGTCATTCCGGCGAACTACTACGAGGACGTCGCCGCGCGCCTGTCGCTCGACGACGATACGCTCACCAGGCTGGAACCGCGCGGCCTGCTCTACGACCAGGATGGCGCCGGCACCTTCGAGCACGCCTACCTCGAGCCGTTCCGCAATCGATTCTTCTTCGAGTTCGTCGAACGCCGTAGCGGATATGGTGGCTTCGGCGCCGCCAACGCGGCAGTTCGCATGGCGGCGCAGGCACGGCATTATCCAATGGGGATTCAGCAAGCGGCCGCCCGATAACCGGAGCGGAAACCGCCGCTGTGGTCGGAGGAGCGAACAGATGGAGCCAATCGTGATCGCCGTCGCCATCACCGGCTCGGTGCCGCGCAAAAAGGACAATCCGGCCGTCCCGGTAACGCCCACCGAACAAGTCGAGAGCACGCATAAGGCGTTCGAGGCGGGCGCCTCACTCGTGCACATTCATGTCCGCAATCCCGACGAGAGCCCGTCGAGCGATCCGGCCGTATTCGGTGCCGTGCAGCAGGGGGTGCGGAAGCACTGCCCCGGGATGATCGTTCAGTTCTCCACGGGCGGGCGTGGCCGCGATCCTGCATCGCGCGGCAATGCGCTGGATATGCGGCCGGATATGGCGAGCCTCTCTACTGGCTCGGTCAACTTCCCCACCATTGTCTACGAGAATGGTGCGACGCTAGTCACTGATCTCGCGACCCGGATGCAGGCGAACGGCGTCCGGCCGGAGATCGAGCTGTTCGATCTCAGCCACATTCACGGCGCTCGGCGGCTGATCGACGCCGGGCTGATGGACGAGCGGCCGCACGTGCAGGTTGTGATGGGCGTGAAGAACGCGCTACCGGCGGATGAGCATCTGCTCGACGTCATGCTGAGCGAGATCCGGCGCGTGCTCCCGAAGGCGACGTGGACCGCGGCCGGAATCGGGGCCAGTCAGTCGCGCGTCATCGAATGGGTGCTCGCGCGGGAGGGCGACGGGTTGCGGACAGGGCTCGAGGACAATATCCGCGTCAGCCGCGACAAGCTTGCCGCGAGCAACGCAGAGCTGGTCGCTATGGCGGCCGAGCAAGCCGCGCGTCGCGGTCGCCGGCCGGCGACGCCGGCGGAGGCGCGCGAGATGCTTGGGCTCGCGGTGAAAGCCGTGGCGTGATCACCGGCAAAGGGAAGGTCATCGGCCACCTCGGCTACCCCACCGAGTCCTTCAAGGCGTCGATGATCTACAATCCGTGGTTCGAGGCGCACCGCATCGACGCGGCCGTCGTGCCGCTCGGCATCCGGGCCGAGGATTATCCGGGGATGTTTCGGGTGCTCTTCCGGATCACGACGATGCACGGCGCGCTCGTTACGATGCCTCATAAGGTGACGACGACGACACTGGTCGACGAACTGACGACGACAGCGAAAATCGCGGGCGCCTGCAACGCGGTAGTGAAACGGCCGGACGGAACCCTGGTGGGCGATATGTTCGACGGCGCCGGATTCGTCCGCGGCGTGGAGCGCAAGGGGCGGCTGATCAAAGGCGCTCGGGCCCTCGTCGCCGGCGCGGGCGGCGTTGGCTCTGCCATCGCCGCCTCGCTCGCTGCGGCGGGCCTTCGCTCGCTATCGCTGTTCGACGTACATGCGGCCTCTGCCGAGGCGCTCGCCGACCGGCTGCGGACGTACTACCCCGCGCTCGAGCTGCGGACCGGCTCAGACGATCCGGCCGGATACGACTTGCTCGTCAACGCGACGCCGCTCGGGATGAAGGTGGCGGACAAGATGCCGTTCGACATCGCGCGGGTGGCGCCGGGCACATTCGTCGGCGAAGTCGTCATGAAGGAGGAATACACACCGCTACTACGTGCCGCGGTGGCGAAGGGCTGCCCCGTGCAGGTCGGCACCGACATGCTGTTCGAGATGATCCCCGCCTACTTGGAGTTCTTCGGCTTCGGCACGACGACCGCGGACGAGCTACGGTCGGTGGCGAAGGTTCAGTATTGAACGAGGCGTGAGGCTCGCCCGCGGAGAGGCGCGGATCGGCGGATCAAGACCTGCTCGGCACGCCGCGGTTGGATATTTCGCGGATCGCTCATCCATGA
This sequence comes from Acetobacteraceae bacterium, assembly GCA_036265085.1. Classification (GTDB taxonomy): domain Bacteria; phylum Pseudomonadota; class Alphaproteobacteria; order Acetobacterales; family Acetobacteraceae; genus DATAPS01. Next base: position 28,242 of record DATAPS010000353.1, read on the forward strand.
CAATCTCGTTTCAAGGCGACAGAAACGACTTGGAGGAAACAGAATGAGCGGCAGCGCCGGAAGCACGCCCGACCCCCTGGGCCACGAGCCCCGCGGACGGCACCAGCCGAAAGCGGCCGCGGCGAGCGGATGGATCGGTTCCGCGCTCGAATACTATGACTTCTTCATCTACGCGACCGCGGCGTCTCTGGTCTTCCCACAGCTCTTCTTCCCCTCGACAAATCCGACCGTCGCCATCGTCGCGTCCCTGGCCACTTACGGCGTGGGTTATGTTGCGCGCCCGATCGGCGCGTTCGTGCTTGGCCATCTCGGCGACACACATGGCCGCAAACGCGTCCTGCTAATCTGCCTGTTCCTAATGGGCTTCTCGACCATGGCGGTCGGCATCCTCCCGACCTACCAGCAAGCCGGCGTGTTGGCGCCGGTTCTGCTCGTCGTCCTGCGCCTGATCCAGGGCTTCGCGGTCGCGGGCGAGATCTCCGGATCGAGTTCGATGATCCTCGAGCACGCGCCGTTCGGCCGGCGCGGGTTCTTCGCCAGCTTCACCCTGCAAGGGGTGCAGGCGGGCCAGATCCTCGCGGCCGCCGTGTTCCTGCCGCTGGCGCGCTTCATGCCGGACGCGGCCTTCCTCTCCTGGGGCTGGCGCATACCGTTCCTCGCAAGCGTCGTGGTCATCATCGCGGGCTACATCATCCGCCGCGAACTGGACGAAACCCCGGCCTTTGCGGAGGAAGGAGCCAAAGGTGCCATTCCGCGCGCGCCAATCCCGGAGGCGTTCCGGCAGAGCTGGGATGACATGCTGCGGGTCGTCTGCATGTCGCTGATGAACACCATCCCGGTAGTCGCGACCGTGTTCGGCGCGGCCTACGCGGTGCAGCCTGCCTACGGGATCGGATTCCAGCGCGATGTCTATCTCTGGATTCCGGTGCTCGGGAATATCGTGGCGGTGCTCGTCATTCCGTTTGTCGGCAATCTCGCTGACCGGATCGGCCGCCGCCCGCCGATCATCATCGGATCGCTCGTCTCTGGCCTGCTCGCGTTCGGGTATCTGTATGCGATCAGCATCAAGAGCGTGCCGCTGGCAATCGTGATGTCGCTGCTGATGTGGGGCGTCGTCTATCAAGGCTACAATGCCGTATTTCCGAGCTTCTATCCCGAGCTGTTCCAGACGCGCGTCCGCGTGACGGCGATGGCGATCGCCCAGAATATCGGAACGACGATCACGGCGTTGCTTCCGGCCCTGTTCGCGCTGGTGGCGCCTCCCGGCTCGGCCAACGTCCCGGTCACCGTCGGGGCGATCGCGTTCGGCATCACGGTGATCGCAGCCCTCGCTGCGGCCAGCGCGCGCGAGACATACCGCATGCAGATCAGCGATCTAGGCGTGAGGGATGCAGTCCCCGTCAGCAAGACAGATTACGAGCTGCTGCGCGCGCGTGCCTATGCTCTTGCTGCCTCGAAGACGTAGCGGGCAGGAGGCGGTCGGCCGTGTGGAGGAGTGTTACCGCTCCTCCTCGTTGCCCTCGACCTCTACCTCGACATCCGCGATCGCGTCGTCCGCGCCTTCGAGATCGGAGGTGTCCTCGAGCACATCCTCTTCGACCTCTTCCTCGGCCACCGGCTCGGCGCCCTCGACCTCCGTGTCCTCGAGCCCCGGGACCGGGATGATCTTCGGTCGCCGCTTCTCCTCCGCGACATTGCCGCCGGTCCGGCGAGGGCGCGGCTGTTCGGCGGGTTGCTCGGTTCCGCACTTGGGGCAGATCGCCGGCTGCTTCATCAGGTCGTAAAAGCGCGAATTGCAGGAGACGCAGACGCGCTTCGTTCCGAGTTCAGGCTTGACCATCGAAAGCCTCATGGAAATTTCGCCGGCGGCGCGCACCGGGGTCCGCTCCAAGGGCGCGCCCCATGCCACCGACGCGCGCGCCTGTCAAACGCTCCGTCTGCATGCTATCGGCGGCAGATCATGACCGAGATCACGAGGCCGCTACTCGCGCGCCGCCCCGCCGCCCCCCTGCAAGGCACGCTTCGCGTCCCCGGCGACAAGTCGATCAGTCATCGCGCGCTGATGTTCGGCGCGCTCGCGGTCGGCGAGACCCGCATCACCGGCCTGTTGGAGGGCGAGGACGTGCTCCGCACCGCGGCCGCCATGCGCGCGCTCGGCGCCGAGGTGGCGCGCGACGGCGCTCTCTGGCGCGTCGCCGGCCGCGGCATCGGCGGGCTCGCCGAACCCGCCGATGTCCTCGACATGGGCAATTCCGGCACCGCCGCGCGGCTACTGACCGGGATGCTCGC